>CAZIVG010000067.1:0-8648 GCA_964542595.1 uncultured Muribaculaceae bacterium
CTTTGAGCGGAAATGGTTACCCCACCGGAGTTTGCTGTGTAAAGTCCTTTGAGGTTGATTTTTCCTGAGCCGTCGCCTGTGCCAGTATTTTTAACCTCGATACCGCCGTTGTTATTCGTGATTGTGCTTGTGTTAATGTTTCCGCTGTCAGTGTTAGAGAGTTTTATTGTGCCTGAGCCGTTGTTCGTCAGAATTGCAGAATTATTTTGGTTAATCCCTGTTTTTGCGCCTATGTCAAGGCCGCCGACAGAAGTGATGTTCGAATTAAGGTCGATGTCTTTTACTGAATTTATGCTGATTTTCTTTCCGCTGACCGTATCTTTTATTGTGATTTTTCCACCCGGGACAGGGGCGCTTGTAAAGGTCGTTGCAAGTTTTATGTCTTCTGTTGCAGTGACTTTTCCGAAAGCAATGTTTTTGTCAGGGCTAGAGGCGTGAATGTTTTTTCCTGTGAGGGTCACGGTGCCGTCGGAGTTCATCGCAATACCTTGTCCCGGAGACGATTCTGTGCCTATTTTACCAATGTCACCGCTTGTGGAGGTCAGCGTGATATTTCCTTTTGCATCGAGTGTTTTGCCTGCAATCGTCTGAATAATATCATTCGCGGCAGCGATTTCGATGTTTCCTTCCGTGCTTTGAATCAACCCGCCAAGAGATGCTGTGTCAGCGTTAATCGAGACATTCTTTTTGCCGGTGATTTTGTTTAAAAAAGAGTTTTGGGCGGAGGTGATTTTCACAGATTCACCCGATGCATTTTGGCCGTTTGCAATGATTTCTCCGCTTTGATTAATGTCTTTTCCTGAAGAAATTTCAACGAATCCGTTGTCCGCAGAAATATTGCCGTCAAGGTTCACATTCCCTGCGAGAGAGGCTTCAACAGTTCCATCTGCCGCATTTTGGATAATAATGTTCCCATTCGTATTAGAAATGTCTTTGAGTGAAACATCGCCCTTGCCCGAGTTGCTGATGTTGATGTGGTTCGAATTTGTGCCGTTGACAGAGATTGAAGCACCTGCGTTTTGTGTAATTCCGCCTTTAGATGAGATGTTTATGTTTTTTATGCCGGAAATGCTTTGAGTCAAAAGGACAGAGCCATCTGTGGCCGTGTTATTGAGGTTTATGTCACCATTGGCAGAATTGAGACTTCCGACCGTCAAATCACCTGCTGTTTTGTTAGTCATCGTGATATTTCCGTTGCCTGTAGCGGAAATAAAAGACGTGTCAGTTTGTTCTATGCCTGCGTTTGAGATTATGTTTATGTTGCCCATTGCCTCGAGCATTTGAGAGATTGTGAGTTTTTCGCCTAGGGCTTTGTTCTCGATGGAGATTCCGCCATCATAATTCGTGATGTTTCCGACGGTTATCGCACCTGAAGTTCCGTTAGTGACGGTAATTTCGCCTGCACCTGTGCTTGTAATTGAACCTGCCAGCTGGTTTATGCCTTCTTCCGCTCTTAAGTTTATATCACCGTCAACCTGAATGTTGTCCTTGATTTTAAGGTCTTTTAAACTTTGTGCGTCGAGTGAGGATACGCCTGAAATATTCCCGAGAGTAAGGGTAGAATTTTTGCTTTTCAGGTGAGAAATCCCTCTCACGCTCGAAATATCAACTGTTCCGTCAATATCAAGATTGAGAGCCTGAGCGTTTGTTCCGATACTTTTTGATGGACCATAGGTTCTGATACTCAGATTTCCGCCGTTTTTTGTTTGTAACGCATCAAACGAATCGTCAGACTGGACAATGTTTCCTGATGTGCTTGAAATGTTGATGTTTCCGTTTTCGGCTGTAACAGTATCTTGGAATGTGAGGTCAGTATTGGTTGCGCCTTTGATTTCAATGTTTCCTGACTTGTTTACGATTTTGCCCAAAGACGCAGCGCCTTCAATGTTTATTGTTCCTGCGCCTAAAGACGTAGTCGTGGTGCCTTTTTTCTGGTTGTAAATGTCAGCCTTGATATTGACATTTTTTCCGGCAGTAACGTCAGCCTCTTGCAGAATATTGGCCATAGCCTTAAGATTTACGTCACCACCTGCTTTAACGGTATTTTCAACCAAAACCGTACCCGTACCGGAAAGTGCGGCGTCGTTTCCTATCGTGATATTTCCGTCAGCGTAAAGCTTTGAGCCTGTTGTGATAACCCCGATGTCTCCGACAGTGGGCGTGTCAATGACAATGTTGCCTGAAGATTGGATTATGTGAGCGGTGCCGTCACTGACTCCGCTTGTGTTTACGTTGGTTGAAACGATTTTTATCGAGCCGCTGTTTCCTGACATATAGGCCGAATCAACAATTCCGTCAGAATTTACGATATCGCTCATTTTAAAACCGGCAGCTTTTGTTTTTGCAAATCCGTCTTGATTAAATCCTGAGACAATATCCGCGTTTTTGTTAATAGTTACTGAACGACCGTCTGCAATGTTTATGGAATCAATTGCAAATATTTTCCCGTCGATTCTGGTTGTAGAGGTCGTGCTGTTTGAAGTTAAAGATGAAATGTCAGAAAAGTTTGTTGTTCCGAGAACCCTGTTGTAATCAAGCAAAGACGGGGTTATTGTTTGAAGGCTGCCGACATTCATAATCCCTGTCGAGCCGAGAATCATTCCCATCGGAGACACAAAAATGACGTTTCCGCCGATTTCACCGCCTTTTATGGAGTTAAAAATACCGTAAATGCTCACCTGATTGTTCACAAGGTTTACATATCGGTCTGCGCCTTCCCCGAAGATCAAGTTCGCAGTGCCGCCGTTGCCGACTTGGAACCTGTCAAAATGGTTAAAACCAGTGCCGTTATTTATTGTTCCACCTGTGATAGTAGTGTTGTTTGTATTTCCGCCCTCAATGTTTGTGCCGTAATTGCCGCCTGGAGTAATGTTATTCGCGGCATAAGACTGGTTCACTCCGAAAAGAAAAACAGTGAATGACAAAGCAAGAGACTTTTTAAAAAGTTCTAAAAAATTCATATCTGCAACTCGACCTTCAACGGCTTTTTTCATACAAAAATCCCAACATTACTCTCTTATTAATATAATAACCTAATTTCAATGCGTCGTAAATCTTTTGTCTCAATATCTATACATTTTATTGACTTTAGAATGAAAAATACTATATAAATATGATTATGTAGGAATTGAGTTGGGATGAAGAAATTATTATTCTTAATAAGCTTGTGCTTGTTGAGCCAAAACCTTTCTATAGCATCCGCAGGTACGGAAAACGAAGGCGCACCGCCTGTTCCTCGTGCAATTTCAAAGTCTCCTGTTGTTCCCGCTGTAAATCCCAAAATCACCCCCGCACCCAGTAAAATTCCGATTACTCCGATTGCGAAACAGCCTATGATTCATGCTTCACCGATTAAACCACCTGTTCAAGAAGCCTCCGCGGCAATTAACACCACCCCGAAGCCACAAACTCAAGAAGCCTCTGCGGCAGTCAACAAAGTTGTAAAAACTCCGCAGCCACCTGTACCGAAATCACTGGAAGAGATGAAGCAAGAGTATCAACAGGCTCTTGAGGAACAAGAAAAATACAAATTCCACGACTTTAAAAACAAGAAAAATGACCGACCTCCGGTGATTGTCGAAGACAATCTTTCTTCGCCGACGGACACAAATGAAGTCAGAGCAACGATTACTCGTGTTGAGTTTTCTCCGTCAAAAGTTTTCAGCGAAGAAGAACTTCAAAAACTCGCTACCCCTCTGCTTTCACAACCTGTAACCATTTCAGATATTAAAAAGGTTGTGGACGGAATCACCCGTTGTTACATCCTTGGCGATTATCCCACATCAAAAGCCTACCTGCCTCCACAAACAGTGACAAAAGACGGAATCCTGAGAATCGGCCTTATGGAAGGGACGGTCGGGAAAGTCACAGTTGAAGGCAACCGATGGACAAAAACAGGTTACATCGAAAAACGAACCGCCCCAAAAGAAGGTGAACTTTTCCGCATAAGCGAACTTGAAGAGGACGTAATAAAGTTCAATAACAACAACGCAGTGAAGCTTCGTGTCGGCTTGAACGCAGGTGATGAACAGGGTGAGACGGATATTGTTTTGAAAGCGGAAGACCCGTTCCCGTTCCATTTTGCATTTATGACTGACAATCAAGGCCGTCAAACCATCGGAACTACACGATGGGGTGGAATGCTTTCTGCAGACAGTCTTTTAGGACATCGTGACAGGCTTTCTTTGGGCGGATATTTGGGAAGCGGAAACAGAGTCGGATTTGCGGATTACAACTTCCCTGTAAATCGTTTCGGGACAAGGCTCGGCGCATCTGTTTCAGCGGGGAATATCTCTGTCGTAAACGGACCGATGAGACCGTTCGGAATCGGAGGTTTGTCGCAGGTTTACACAGTTTACGCGACTCATCCCCTCTTTGACAGAAGCGATATGAACATAAGTTCATACACCGCAGCGAATTTGAAACATTCGTCCACAGACATAAGCGGAATTAAAATTTATGACATGAACACTTTCTCTGTGACACAAGGCTTCACAGGACGAAAAGACACAGAAAAAGGCGTTTGGTACACAGGACATTACGGCTCGGCAGGCTTCAAGGCATTATCAGGCGACGAAAATTTCTTTAAATACGAAGGCAACCTCACAAGGCTTCACGATTTCGGCAAAGGGATTATCGGTCAATTCCGTCTTTCCGGGCAGTTTTCACCAAACGACAGATTGCCTTGGATGGAACAATTCCAAGTCGGAGGACTTTCAACAGTCAGAGGCTATTCGGAAGGTCTTTTGCTCGGCAAAAGCGGTTACTTCGCCAGCGCAGAAGTTTTGACTCCACTTCCATTTATCCCCAAAAGAATCGGCTCAGACAAACTCGGCTACATCTACCCCAGAGAAATGGTCAAAGGCGCCGTGTTTATGGATAACGGTATGGTTTTCCCATACAAAGGCGGTGCGCCGATTGACGGCGGCGAATTCCTTATGAGTTGGGGATTGGGGCTGAGAGTCAACATTAAAAAAGACCTTGCGGCTCGATTCTATTGGGGTTATGGCTTAAAAAACAGGTATGAAATCGACCAAAAGATGGGTCGCTTCCACTTCGAAATCACAGCGGCACCTGACATCGGAAGGCTTGTTGCGGACAGAAAACCTGCTCCCAAAAAATCGAAAAACAAAAAACGTAAAGAATCTCTATAAAAATTCGGAGTTTTTATGAAAAAAAACATTATCACATTCCTAATAGTTTTCGCAGGCTTTTCGTCGCAGCTTCAGCCTGAAGTCAAAGCAGAAGGTCCGATTCCTATCATCAACCAGATTAACCAAAGCATTTACTCGCCCGAGTCAACAAGGCCTTTGAACAATCTGGAGAGAGATTATCGAACAAATTCAGAAATAATTCGGCTTGAGCAAAAAAACAAAGAGCCTGAAAAAAAGGAAGAAAAAGTCACAGATTCGAGCCTCGTTGATGCAGCATCAAAGAAAGAAAAATCGAAGCTAAGAAACCTTTTTAAGGGGTTTGTTGTCGAGTGGTAATTAATATTACGGATTTTTAATATTATTCGTTTAAGATAGCAATAATTTAGGTTTTCCCGCTTTATATTAACAGATACAAGCGGAACAGTGAAATGTCGATTGTAATTAGTAACAAGGTCCGTCGTTACATAACCAAAAACATCGGACAAACCCTCCACTCCCCTCATCAAAGATTTATCCAAGGCGCTGTCGCACTGTCGATTCAGCCGTTCGTTGACCTGTACAATAAAAAAGCAGACGACGAAACGAGAGCTGTTTCAACAGCCAGAACCATCGGTAAGATTGTTGCGGGTACTCTTGTTGGGGTAACGATGAGAGCAGGAGTCATTGCTTTGACACGTAAGTTTTCGAACTATCAGCTTGCTCCGGGGGCAAAATTCGTTTCAGAGATTGTGAGAAAATCACCAAAAGACATTTTCACTCCTCAGATAAAACTTCCTTCGAAGGTTCCGGTTGCTGAGTTTCAAGCGGGGTATGAGAATTACATAAAAACGGTAGGGAACGTTGTTGCTACGATTGGGATGATTTTCACAAACTTTATGATTGATGCGCCTTTGACCGCATTCATCACAAAGCATTTGAAAGGGCCTGTTAAAAGCTTTATTGACAAAACCGAACACAAAGACAAGAAACCTGCGGAGGTGAAAAATGCCGCCGCTTAATCTTTGGAGTAAATTCATCAACGGGGTTTACAAAAAATCCTCAAAAGACATGGGCAATGCGCTCATTGCTTTGGGTATCGTAGGCTGGGTTTTCAGCGCTGCTGCACAAATCGGGATGATTTGTTTCAGCAAAAACATCGACAAAAAAGAGAAGAAGTTTTTGATTCCTCAAGAAGTCGCAGACGGGGTTATCAACATCGGGTTGAACGTGACTATTTGCCTGGCGATTAAAAAGCTTGCAGATAGATTGCTCGAAAAAGGTGTTTTTGTAACGCACAGAACCAATCAGCTTTTACCCAAATTTATCAAGAATATGACTTCTGTTGGCGAAATACTCAAAGCAACAAACGAAGAATTCCAAAATATGAATCTTTTCAAGAAAAATTCGGGAACAAGAGTCAGTAATTTTTATGATGGTTGGATAAAAATCCTTGAGGGTAAAGGTGGTGATATTTCTAAGAATATCATGGAAATTATCACTAAAAAAGGAATTGATCAAAACAAAGATAAATATCTAAATCAGCTTAAAAAAGGTCTTCAAGATTATAAAGGATTCAAAAACGGCGTGGGCGTAATTGCCGCAATCGGCGGGTCGGTTCTTGCGGCGAGTGTTATTACGCCGTTTGCAAGAAATAAAGCCGCAAACTACTTCCAAAAAAGAGCCCTCGACAGAGGAAAAGTTCCTATCCCAAAAACTTCACCCCATGCGGTCGGGCTGAAAACTTATCCGATTGCGATTTCAAACACTTTTAAAGGGTTTGGAATGAAATATTGAAAAGGTGAGTCTTATACGACTCTGTTGAAGAGTCGGAGATGACGACACTAGATTGGGTTTTGTAACAAAATGTGTTTTCAAAAGGACAATCTGATATCAAAAAGTATGTCTTGTGATATATTAAAAAACATATCATCTAAAAATTAAAAGAGGTATATTTCAATGAGAGTAGGTTCCGTCAGCAGTGCTTATGCACCAAAATTGACCAACAAAAATCAAAAACAAAACACATCATTCAAGGCAGATGTAAGAATCGTTGAAAACCAATTTGACAGTTCTCAAATGCCAACGGTTTATCAAAAAAGAATGAATGAGGTTTTGAATCATTTACTGACTTCTCTTCAAAACAAAGGTGATGACAACATGCTCATCCTGCTGAGACCGGTTGTTAATGGTGAAACATCTAAAAAGAAAATGAAGGCTGATATAGAAATCTCCCATGGGTTCAAGGATCCGGAAAAAGCTCGTAGAAATATTCTTGAAAACCTAAAAAATCCGGAGTTTATCAAAAAACATCTCGCTCATCATGAACCGGAAAAGATTAAAAGAAACATTAAACTTCTTGAGCAAAGAGACCCCGGCGTAATGAGTTATTTGAGTTCTATGAGAAAGAGTTCCGGTCAATCTGTGGCAAGTCATTATATATTTACAGAAGTTCCTCCCAAAAAATACAATGAATACATAGATAAGATGATTGATTATCTGCCGAGATTAATGAGTTATAACGTTTATGAAGACGATGAAGTTTTAGACGTGGGTGATGTTAACAAAAAGACACCTCTTTGGGATGAGATTAAAGAATTTTTCAGGCCGACTGTAGATGATTTCAATGATATTTGGATGCACTAAACCTACAATCAATAACTTTTTATTAAATGAGGTATTTCTATGAAAGTAAATATGATAAGCAGTGCTTACGCAGCGAAATCAAATAATAACAAAAAACAAAACACATCGTTCAAGGCAGATGTAAAGATTGAACCAGCAAGTTTTTGGAAAGATGAGATGCCGGAAAGTCACGCAATTGAACTTAGGCGGCTTTTAGAGCGCGCAAAAACTCATTACCAAAACATCGGAAACGATAATATGATAATTACAGTCAGACCTGCGACGAACGGTGAATTTAAAGAAAACAAAATAAAATCGTTTTTCAAATTCAGCTACGGCTTCAAAGACCCTGAAAAAGCGAGAAAAGACATCTTGAGAAACCTCAATGACCCTGAGTTTTTGGAAAAGCACAAGCGCGAAATCCCTTTTGACCAAATCAAAAAAAGAAAACAACTCCTTGAGTCAAAAGACCCTCGAGTGATGAATTTTCTCTACTCATTCAGATATTCCGACACAAACAATCCTCTCGAGCCTGAAATCGGAAAGGGCAACTTAAACGCTTGCAAAAAGGCTTTTGACGCTCATATCGAAGCGATGGTTGGTGCGATGGAAAAAGCAGTTGTTGCAAAAGACGAGTTGTTCAAGGTCAAAGGTTCTGACCTCAAATTCCCGTTGTCTGATGAACTAAAGGCTCGTTTTAGTGCAAATTCTAAGGATTAGCAATAATTTACAGCTTCGAGATAATCTCTCTTAGGTCCTTAACAACATCGTATCCGTCTTTTTCGTGTGCGCAAAAAAGGTAGTTTTTTCCAACTCCTGCTGCATTTGCGGCGTCAATATCCCTTGTTTTATCCCCTGTTGAAACAGAATTTTTCATGTCGATGTTTTGCTTTT
>CAZIVG010000068.1:0-8395 GCA_964542595.1 uncultured Muribaculaceae bacterium
GCTATTTGATAGTTTAGTCGGTTAGATTCGAAATTCACTAAAGTTACAATACGTTTTTGATTTGTTTTTATCTTTGGTGTGCCAGAACACTGCAAAAAATGTCTGACAAATATACTGTGAAGTTCGCTACCCCAAAGCCTTTTTCACCATTTTTGAGACAGGTTTCCGTTCCGATTGCACCAAAACACATTCTTGAACCTGTTACAAAACAGGGAACACGCGCATTTGCGTCTTTTTGGAGTTCGAACATAAGGCCTGAAAGCCTTGTCACAAGCGGTGCTTTCAAGCTTAAAGAATATGTCCCCGCTCAAAGAATTGTTTATGTTCGCAATCCGAATTATTATATGATTGACGAAAACGGACAAAAATTGCCTTATTTGGATAAATACATAATCCTAATCGTCGGAGATTTGAATAACGAACTTTTGAAGTTCAAGTCGGGAGAACTTGATGTTGTCGGACTTAGAGGGACAAACGTCGCTCTTTTTAAAGAGAAAGAGAAATTTTCTGATTACAAAATTTTCAACCTCGGACCTGATACTGGGACAATGTATTTTTCGTTTAATTTGAACACCAGAAAGAACGAAAAAGGCAAATTCTATGTCAACCCGATTAAGCAAAAATGGTTCAATGACGTAAATTTCAGAAAGGCTGTTGACTACGCACTCGATCGTGAGAATATGGTTTTTAATGTTGCGAGCGGGGTAGGTGCGCCTCTGTTCACTCCTGAGCCTTTGTCTTCGATTTATTTGAATAAAAATATTTCAAAAGGATATCCGCAGGATTTTGATAAGGCTCGTGATTACCTCGTGAAATCAGGGTTTTATTGGAAGAATAAAAAGCTTTATGACAAAAACGGAAACAAGGTCGAATTCGACTTGTTTACAAATGCAGGGAACACGGAACGTGAATCCATCGGGGTTATGGTTAAACAGGACCTTGAAGAATTGGGCATGACCGTGAACTTTAAGCCGATTGAGTTTAATTCGCTTGTGAACAAGCTTGTGAACACGAATGACTTTGACTCTGTGATAATGGGCTTTACGGGCAGCCCGCTCGAGCCTTACGGCGGAAAAAATGTATGGTATTCAAACGGAACTCTTCACGTTTTTAATATGCGAAAAACTCCTGCAGAGAACAAAAAACTTTTTAGTTGGGAAAAACGACTCAATGAAATCTTCGACGCGGCTTCGTTGGAGTTGAATTTCGATAAACGAAAAATGCTATATGACGAGTATCAGCAGCTTGTTCAAGACCAGCTGCCGTTGATTTATCTTTATTCACCAATAAGAATCAGTGCAATCAGAAATAAGTTCGGAAACATTTATCCGACACCGCTTGGAGGGGTTGTGCATAACGTTGAAGAAATCTATATAAAATAACTATTCTGCCGTTTCTATGCCCGCTGCTTTCGAGAGAGCTGCTCTGATTTTTACGGATGAGCTATCTAAAATCTTTTGTTCGTCCGAATTCAATGTTTCTCCCTGTAAATATTTATTAACAACCCTGTTGATGTCTTTGTTATTTGCATTCATTCCTGTGACGGATTGAAACATTGCGCCTTCTGCATTTGCTTGTATTATTCCGTCTTCCTTTCCGTCAAGGCTATCAGCAGTTTTATTAAAGAATGCAAATTCTTCTTTTGAAATGATTCCGTCTCCGTTCATATCAAGGTTTTTTGCAAATAAGTTTGCTGTTCTGTTTGCGATTCTGTTATCGTTTTGGATGTCTGTTTCTGATGCTTCGTAAATACCTGATTCTTTGTCATGTTTTCTTGAGATTTCGTTTGTTTTTAAAGAACCGTCTTCTTCAGCTTTTGCAAACTCTTCTGATGTTACCTTTCCGTCTTTGTTAAGGTCATAGTGTGTCAAAAGAAGTTTTTCTGAATAGTCTTCATAGGCTTTTTGTTTATCTTCAGGAGTTTTTGTATCTGGTGAGAATACAGAAACTTTTGTTGACATTGAAGCTTTTACATCGTCGTATGTTTTGACGTCCCAGCTTTTTACTTTGTCATCAACGGCTTTAGTGATTTCCGGCGAATATTCTTTTTTAGTGGGAGTTTGTGGGTTCTCTGCGAACGACGTTTTTTCCAGTGAGTCCATCGCTGAGCCGAGTTCTATTTTTTGGCCCGGAAAAATTAAGCCGGGCTTTGTCATCCCGTTCGTTGCGGCAATTTCTTTCACTTTTTGTGCTATTTCAGCGTTATTTGTTATTTTTAACTGATTTTTTATTATATTCCAAAGATTATCACCTGCTTTTACAGTGTAATTGCTCATGGATATAGTTCTCCTTAAATTTGAAATACTCGTTAATAATATAAAAACATTTTGGCCGGTAAAATTGCTTATTTTTCGAAATAAATGTATAATTGGCCTTGCAACATACAAATTTAGGGGAGAAATAGCCGATGAAAGTATTGATAACGGATAAAATTAATGAGACAGCGAAAAATATCGTTGATGAAGTAGCAGAGGGCGTTTTGCTACCAACGATGAGCGAAGATGAACTTTGTGAAGTGATTGGCGAATATGATGCATTGATGGTCAGAAGCCAGACAAAAGTCACCGCGAAAATAATTGAAGCAGGTAAAAACCTGAAAATCATCGGCAGAGCAGGAGTTGGCGTGGACAACATTGACCTTGATGCGGCCACAGCTAACGGAGTAATCGTTGTGAACTCTCCTGACGGAAATACAAACGCAGCGGCTGAACACACTTTGGCTTTGATGTTGGCGATGTCCAGAAATGTTGCAAAAGCGGCAGAGTCAACGAAAAAAGGGTTGTGGGAACGTTCTAAATTCACAGGAAGCGAAGTGTTCGGGAAAACTCTCGGGGTTATCGGTTTCGGGAAAATAGGTCATCACGTTGCAGAAGTCTCTTTGACGTTAGGAATGAAAGTTCTTGTTTATGATCCATATACATCAAAAGATGTTGTTGAAAAGTTCGGCGGTGTTTATGTTCCAACTCTTGATGAGTTCTGGGGACAGTGCGATTACATAACTGTTCACACTCCGAAAACAAAGGAAACTGCTTATTTAATCAATAGAAATTCTTTAAACAGAATGAAAAAAGGCGTCCGAATCATCAACTGTGCAAGAGGCGGGATTATTGACGAGGCTGCACTTGCAGAGGCTCTTGAGTCAGGACAGGTTGCACAAGCTGCAATCGACGTTTTTGAGGGTGAGCCTAATATTGCAGACAATCCGCTTGTGAAAACCACAGGAGATATACTTTTGACTCCCCACCTCGGTGCAAGCACGGAAGAGGCTCAATTGAATGTTGCGATTGATGTTGCGGAACAAATCAGAGAAGTTCTTGCCGGCGGTTCAGCACGTGCTGCTGTGAATATTCCTTCACTGAAGCCATCGAAACTCGAACCGGTCAAAGATTACATGCAACTTGCGGAGAATATCGGTGAGCTTGCGATGCAGATTTCAACAGGGGCTTTGAAATCAATTGAAATTACCGTTAAAGGCAGCCTTGCGGACTTGGACGTTTCACCTTTGGAAACAGCTGTTTTAAAAGGGATTCTTTCATCTTTTGCGAGCGGCGTGAATTATGTTAACGCTCCTTTTATAGCAAAAAACAAAGGAATGAACGTCACAACTACAAAATCAACGGCGTCAACTGATTATACAGGTTCAATTACTTTGAAGCTGGTTACAGATAAAGAAACAAACATGGTCGCAGGCGCTTTGATTGCACAAGATATTCCGAGAATTGTTAAAATTAACGGTTACAACACAAGTATTGAACCGGAGAAACACATGCTCCTTGTTCCTCACGAAAACAAGCCCGCGATGGTTGCAAAAGTGGCTACAGTACTGGGAAACAAAGGTATCAACATCACGAGAATGAACGTTGCTCAAAACAGAGAAAAGGGTGACAATATTTCCATGATGATTATCAACACAGGGAGCGAAGTTGATGAAACTGCGATTTGCGAAATCTCGGCTATTGACGGCGTAGGCACTGCAAAATACGTAAAATTCAGCGCATAACTTGAAAGTATTACATAATTGTAAAGAAATAAGAAGTAGGATTTAAATTAAAAATTTTACTTCTTTTTTTCTTAAAATCCCTTTGTTTCAAATACTTTGAGGATGTTTTTTTATTAGTATGTCCAATAATTGTAAAAACAACACTTGATTTTGTAACATTTTATATTTATAATTAGCAAATAATATTTTTTACGAACTTATATCGAATACAGACCCAGACAACTAGATTGGAAAACCAATGAAAACCGCAAATCTAATTAATTATAGTCATCTAAACCATTCACAGTATTCCACCCTGCATTCAAAGACGCGAAAGAAGTCGATTGAGAACTCTGTTGAGAATAATGCTGTGAACACAAGTGCGATAAATACGACCGCCGGACAAAATCCGAGCGGTCGTTTGAGTTTTAAAGGCAGAGCAGAAGTTGTTTCTAAGCTGTCTAACTCAAGCATCGGAAAACTAGCAAAAAACAAAACTTTCAACTGGTTCTTGGGAGTGGTAGAAAAAAATTCACTCTTAGCGGATGCGATGATTGCTCTTGGCTTAACCGCCGGCTTGAGGCCACTGTCTATCTATGCAATTCCAACCAAAGATAAAGAAGAAAAGCGCAAAAACAACTATCAGGTTGCTCACTCTGTAGCCACAGGCCTTATGGGATTGGGCACAACATATATTGTTGCACAACCAATCAGCAAAGCTGTTGATATGATTTCCAAAAATCCTGAAAATTATATGAAAAAAGAACTCGATTACGTAAAAAAGAATGGCCGAGTGTTTAAGGAAACGGCAAAACGTATCCACCAACCATTGTTTTTGCCGCTAAGAGCCGCTCTTACCATTATGCTTGTTCCTTCTTTACTAAAAATGTTCGGCTTAACCAAAACAGGTAAAGTTGATGTAAAACCTGCAGACAAGGTAAAAATTGACTATAGCTTCATGGCTTTCAAAGGGAAAGAGAAAAGAATGTTCACAAACTTCTCAAGTGTAAACAAAGCCTTTGATAAAACAAAGCAATCTCAAGCACCAATCAGGAGCGTACCTTCTTTCAAAGGTGGGAGAACAGTAGAGATACTTGCAAAGGGTATAGGCAAAGTTGCGGACACAAAGCCATCCAAAAAATTCGTTGAATGGTTTAGTAAGAAAAACTTCTTCCCTCATTTGATTGCGGGCGAAAGTTTATGGTTGTCAGGTTTTTATATGCAGCAAACTGCAAAATCTAAAAAAATTGAAAAAGATCAAAAGCTTCCTATGATTTTGAACCAAGGTATCACAGCAATACTTTGTACAATAGGTGCATACAAGCTGGATGGACTAATCAACAAAAAACTTAAACGATTCCAAAAAGCATATAGAGTTCTCAACCCAAATATGGATGCAAAGCTACTAGGCAAGAGAATGCAAGGAATTAGATTACTTGGTCCTGTGTTAATTTTCACAACTATCTATAGATTTGTCGGTCCGGTTATAGTTACACCAATCGCCAATAAAATAAGCGAACTAATCCAGCCGCACAAAAAATCTAAACAGCAGGCTGTTGCGACGGCAGCGAAATAAATTATTCCGCTAAAGCTTCTAAAGCCGCAATTTTCATTACTTCTGACTTCGCTTTTTGTCCGGTCCAAATCTCAAAGGCTTTTGCGCCTTGATGGACAAACATATCTAACCCGTTGATTGTTTTGTAACCGTTCTTTTTTGCAAGACTCAAAAATTCTGTTTTTAGTGGATTATAAACTATGTCGTAAACTGCCGCATCGGAATCAAGTGTTTTTAAAATGCTTTCTTCAATCGGACTTGTTCCCATTGCCTTGCCCTTCATCCCAATCGGGGTTGAATTGACAAGGAGTTTAATCCCGGAAAGATCCGAAAGACTTTGCATTTGTTTTAAGTTAAACTTTACGGCAGGAAACATTTCTCTCAAGTGGTTCACCATTGTGCTTGCGTTGATTATGTTTCTTGCGTAAAAATCTATTTGTTTGACTCCGCCGTTATTGAGTTTGCAAAGACCGATAGCTGCTGCTCTTGCGGCTCCGCCTGTACCCAGAATTGTGGCTTTTGCTTCTTTTAAATTAGCTTGAATATCTGAAGGGATTGCAGTCTGAAACCCGTAGATGTCTGTGTTGTAGCCGTAAAGCGATTTGTCAGGCATGATTTTTACGGTGTTTGCGCAGCCTGCAATGTTTGCTGAAGTGTCAAACTCGTCAAGAAAAAGCGTTATCGGCACTTTGTGAGGTATTGTTATGTTGAAGCCGGTGTAGCCCTGTGATTTAAGCATTTTTACCCGAGAGACCAAATCTTCGCTTTCGGTGTCCAACAACTCATAAGAACCCTCGAGTCCGAGGTCTTTTAGCATAGCCTCGTGCATAACTGCAGACAAAGACTGGGCCAAAGGATGACCGATAAGCGCAAGTTTAATCATTTTATTCCTCTTCCATCGGTTTTGAGAACGAGCATTGCTGGTTTGTGCAAACCAGTTTTGATTCTTTTTTTGTAATCTTTTTAGAAAGCAATGATTGACATTCCGGACATTTTTCTTCGACCGGTTCATTCCAAGAGACAAAATCGCAATCAGGATACTTGTTGCAGCCGTAGAAGAATTTTCCGAAACGAGATTTACGTTGAATGATTTCACCGTCTTTACATTTTGGGCATTTGATACCTGTTGTGACAACGATTCTTTTTCTGTTTTTACACTCGTCGTTTGTACATTGAAGGTATTTTCCGTACGGTCCGACTTTGACAATCATCTCAGAACCGCATTTTTCACATTTTTCGTCGCTTTTTTCTTCGACTTGAACTGCTTTTCCGTCTTTTGAAAGCGGGAGCATTGTTTTGCATTCCGGGTAGCCGGAGCAACCGAGGAATTGTGTTCCAAAGCGGCTTGTTCTTACTATCATTGTTTTTCCGCATTTCGGGCAGACTTCTTCAGATTCGATTAAGACCTTAGGCATTTTTTCTTTCGCGTCATTAACCGTGTCGTTAAAAGGAGTGTAGAACTCTTTCAAGACTTCTGTCCAAACGGCTTTTTCTTCAGCAATGTCATCGAGTTTCGTTTCCATTTGTGCTGTGAACTTGTAATTCATAACATCTGTGAAATACTGTACAAGCTGTTTACTCAGGGTTCTTCCGAGAATCGTCGGAGCCAGTGCTTTTTCGATTTTTTCAACATAACCTTTTGTTTGGATTTTTGAAATAATCGGTGCATAAGTGGATGGTCGTCCGATGCCGTGTTCTTCAAGTGCTTTTACCAAAGAAGCTTCCGTAAACCTTGGGGGTGGCTGCGTGAAGTGTTGTTTCGGGTCAACTTTTTTCAGCGTCAACTCATCACCTTTTTCGAGATCGGGAATTTTGCTTGCATCCGGTTCGTCGTCGTTTTCGTTGTAAACCTTCAAGAAGCCGTCAAACATTACTTTGCTCGTACCTGTTTTGAAAGTGTATTCACCGGCATCAGAATCTGCAATAATATCAACAGAGGTGTTTTTAACTTTTGCGTTCTCCATTTGTGAAGAAATGAATCTTGACCAGATTAACTTGTAAAGCTTGTACTGCTCTGATGTTAAATGTTTTTTGATACTGTCAGGCGTTTTTTCTATGTATGAAGGACGAATCGCCTCGTGTGCGTCTTGAACATTTTTTCCGCCTTTTGCTTTTACATAGTTGTTTGGTGTTTGCGGATAATAGTTTTCACCATAGTTACCCAAAACAAAATCCTTTGCAGCTGCTTGAGCATCATCAGAAATTCTTACAGAGTCAGTTCTCATATAGGTAATCAAACCGACGGGTTCGCCATCAATTTCAATACCTTCGTAGAGCTTTTGAGCAACCTGCATAGTTTTTGAAACGCCGTAACCGAGTTTTGAACTGGCTTCACGCTGCAATGTTGACGTTATGAACGGAGCCGCGGGTTTTCTTTGTGTGTCACGGTATGTGACTTTTGAAACACCGTATTTGACGCCCTTTTTGCTAAGATCAGCGATGATTTTGTCGGCTTCTTCTTTGTTTTTTATTTCGATTTTTTTGTCTTGAAACTTTGAAAGTTCAGCACTGAAAGGTAGTTTGCCTTTCAGAAGGTCAGCTGTAATTGACCAGTATTCTACAGGAACGAAAGCGTCGATTTCGTCTTCGCGTTCACAAATCATTCTTAACGCAACACTTTGTACGCGTCCCGCTGAAAGTCTGTAATTCCTCATTTTTTCCCAAAGAACGGGGCTGATTTTGTAACCCACGAGGCGGTCAAGAATCTGTCTTGTCTGCTGTGCTTTAACTCTTTCCATGTCGATAACACGAGGGTTTTCGACAGCGCTTTTTACAGCTTTTGGAGTAATTTCGTTAAATTCAATACGATAAATCTTTTCATCAGGCACCTCTAGAACTTGTCTCACGTGCCATGCTATAGC
>CAZIVG010000069.1:0-8205 GCA_964542595.1 uncultured Muribaculaceae bacterium
ACATGTATTTTGACATGGAAACAGACATGGCAATGGAAGAGCTTCAAAACGAATTGAAGGGTATCAAGCTCATGTTCAACGAAAAACAGTGTTTTAAAACAAAAAAGAAGGAGAAAAAATTCAAAAACAGATTATGCTGGGAATAACCCGCTTTTAATAAAAACTGAATAATTAAAAAACCGGTCTTTGATAAAGGCCGGTTTTGTTTTTATTGACAAAAGCCCGAAAAAAGGGGAAAATACCAGTAATAAAAAACTCAAGGTAACAAATTGTTACGAGCATACAAAAATGAGTAAATTTATTTTTTTAGCCAACTTTATTATTGTGTGTAAGTAAAACGAAAAAATTTCACAAGAAATTTTGAGTGACAATAAGATTAGATAAAACATGACCGATTACAAACTAAAATAGGTGGGAAATTTATGTTTAATTTGAAGAATTTGAAAATTGTAAAACAGCTTAATTCTATTAAGCCGCGTCTGAAATGGCTGATGTTTACGCAGGTGCAAGATTACAAGATTAATTCAAAATATATCGATATGATTTGTAACGATAGTGATACAAAAACGGACAATGACCGTCTTGAGGATATAGTCCGCGAGTCTTTGATAAAAGAATTTACACCTGAAATTACCAAAATGAAGTCTTATGAGTTTCTTGTGGATGCGGTTGTTCACAATCTTAAGAAAAAACAACTCTCAAGTTTTGAAAAAAACATAATCAATGATTAGTCAAATATAAATTTTAAACCTTTATACTAGAAAAAATGATACTTATCGGCAATGAAAGTATCATTTTTTTTTGTTAAAAATACTCATAGACTGATATTTAATACGGAGTCGCCTTTTTAAGGATAAAGGAGAAAAAATGAAATATTTGATAAGAAAACCTGACACGTTTATGAACACTCTAAACGAAGAAATAAATTCAATTTTAAGAAGAAGTTTTGATTCTGTTTTTCCTGAATATGTTTTGGAAAAAGAGTCAAAAGGCCTGACAATACCTGTTGATATAAAAGAGTTCAACGAGAATTACAGCGTAAAAGTTGAAGTGCCGGGAATCAAAAAAGAAGATATTGAAATTCAGTTGAATAAAAATTCTATGACGGTTACGGCAAAAAAAGAAGAAGAAAAAGAAGAAAAAAATAACAAATATCATAAAACAGAGTTTGCTTACGGTAATTATTCAAGAACGATTTACTTTCCTCACGAAATCAACGTGAACGAATCGCATGCAAAACTTGATAACGGCGTGCTTCATCTTAACCTCCCAAAAAGGCACACAGAAGAAGAAACGAAGAAAATCGAAGTAAAATAGAAAATCAACCCGCTTTATTTTTTCTTTAAAAAGCGGGTTTTGTTTTTAAAACAGGGAGGGAATATGACGACAATAATTGGTATAAAAATCAGTAATCGACTTGATAGGGCTGTAGAGGTCCAAGAGGTTTTGACGAGATACGGCTGTATAATAAAGACAAGGCTCGGTTTGCATGAAGAAAAAAACGGAGTTTGTTCCCCAAAAGGGCTGATAATTCTTGAAATTACTGATGACAATTCTGCCGTTGATATCGCAAAGGAACTTTTGGATATTGACGGAATCGAAATCCAACAGATGAAGTTTTGACCCCATGTCTCAATTCGGTTTTGTTAAAAACAGGATTATTTTTCAGAATTGATAGCAGGTTCTGCCATACTCAGGAGGCTTTGGAAAGTTTTTCTTGCTGATTTGTGGTGGAAGCTGATTACGCTTGAGGGCAATCTGAAAGTGTTAGTATTCGTTCTTTGAATTTTTTTCTTCATTTCAGCTTCATCAACTTTGCCTTTGTATTTGTTTTTCGTAATCATGATATTCAATGCCGGCAATAAATATCCGAGGAATGCCGCTGTTAAAGTGATACTTCCGAGTTTCACCGCTGCTTGGGTGTTTTTTGCAAATTTTAATACTTTGTTTTTATTTTCAACATTTTTAAGAGCATTTTCTAATGCATCAAACGCCTCTTTATTGCCGGTTTTTGCTTTTTTAATTTCACCGATAATACCTGTATTGTCTGCAAGATTAGAGATAGCTTCTAATTTATCTTTGAAGCCGAATTTAGCCATGATTTTTTTGATACTACCGCCGTTTTTGTCAACGGTTTCGACAAAATTCTCTAATGCATCGGGGTTTTTTCCGAGTTCTGAATACCAGTCTTTAACTTGTTTCTGTGAAACAAAATTCAATATGCCATCTTTGTTCGCAGCGGCAATTGGGATGCCTGTTTTTTTTGTAACCAGTTTTGAAATAGGGTTGTACAAAAGATTTGCACCGATACCTGAAACAACTACAGCGGGGATGTCTCGTGTGAGAACTTCGCGTCTTTCGTCGTTATCTCTTGCTCCCAAAAATCTTGCACCTACGAGGAACAAAAAGCTAACCGCGAGGAACATATTGCGTGTCAATGATCCGTCTTCGATTTTGCACTGGTCACCAATCCATTTGAAAGCATTTTGGGCTTTAACTGCTGCTCTTTTTTGGGCAATAGTGGCAGGGTTTGCTTTGAAATTGGGTTTGTTGCTGTATGATTGAGAAGGACTGTAGCTATTTATTTTCATTCACAGCCTCCTTGGTTATCGGTTTTGAAGCTTTTGAACCTTCTTCATTGTCTTTTACCAGGCCGTCTTTGCCGGGGAATTTGTCTCCTGTTTTATATAACTTAGGAATTACAATCAAGAAAGCAGATAATGCTCCAATTGCAAGAATGCTTGCAATGTTTTTGATTTTCAACGCTTGTTTATGGATTTTTCTGATTGCTGCATTTTCGTTTGTACCGGTAGTTTTCGGCATTTTCTTTGCAAAGTTTTCAAGGTAGTTTTTTGTATCGGCAAAAAGTGTTCCGATTTTCATTTCTCTGCCGTTAATTTGAACGATGCTGGTATTGTTGATGAATTTGCCGTTAGCTTTGTTCAATTTTGTTAATGCTTGGTCTGCAATTTTTGAAGCCTTTTTTGTGCCGATTTTTTCATTAACAAGATCTTTCATTGTGTTTTTTATGAGGTCAATTTCGGCTTTTTCGTTCTGATAGTCTTTGAATGCACTATCAATGATTTTGTCGACAAATTTTTCTTTTACGTCGGCACCGGCTGATTCTTTGTTGACTATTTTCATAAGAGGTTCAAATGTTTTCAGTCCTTTTGCCGTGACATTTGCAAACTTACCTGCAACAAATGCAGCTGAGCCGAGAGTGAGGCTTGGGACATAAAAATAAGCAGGTCCTGAAAGCATTTCACGGACAGTTTCTTCTCTTCCTGCTTTATAATTCAAGTGACCGAGTTCTTCACTGTTACGGCCATAACCTTGCCAAATACGAGGACCCATCATTCCGAAAAGATCGTTTGTCAAAAATTCGCCCATGAAGCCTTGTGTCTCGATAAATGAAGCAAGACCGGTTCCCAAGTTTCCGAAAGAAGGGTTGTTTTTTCGGCTATTATTTCTATCTTGGTTAGCGTTTATATTCTGGTGATTTGATCTAGCGTAATTGATTGATTGTAATTTCATTTAGTTCCTACCAAGTCTTCACACATGGCTTTAAAAGCAACTGACGATGAAAAATTGCCAATTGTATCGACAATTTTAACATATTTTTACAAATATGTGTACCCTTTACACTTAATTTTGTTAATTTTATTAAGTATTGTTAAGGTTGTAACAGTTTCGAAACTCCTCTTTTTCTGCTATTGACGTAGTTTTTGAAGGATTCTGCTCAATTATTAGACAGTTGGGTAATGTCTTGCTAGACCAAAAAATATTTTGTTTGGTTTATAATCAATCTAGTTATTTAATTAGTGCCAATTAATAAAAGCCAAGAAAAAAGGATTATACTTAAATGCCGAATTCAACTAATCAATCCTTGCAGATAGGAATCCCCAGAGCAATGTCTTACTACAACTATTTCCCGTTTTGGTACGGTTTTTTTGAAGACCTTGGAATAAAAGTTGTAATCTCTGACAAAACTACTAAAAGAACCATGTCAGAAGGTTCTGCACTGGTGGTTTCTGAAACTTGTTTGCCGATTAAAGTTTATGTCGGTCATATTTTGAACCTTTTGGAGAAAGGTGTGGACAAAATTTTCGTGCCTTCAATCCAGTCGATTGACCACAAAATTTACAACTGTTCAAAAATAAGAGGACTTCCTGATTTAATCAGAAACGTTGTAAAAAGGGACTTTACGATAATTGAATCGACGTTGGACAAATCTGAAAAGAATCAGGGATTGTATGTCTTTTTGAAGGAGAGTGTTGAGCCTTTCGGAATCACTGATGAAAAAAGAATTAAACAGGCTTCAAAAGCAGGTTGGAAAGTTTATAACAATTTTAAAATAATGCTAAATTCAGGCATACCTTTTGAAAAAGCCTTGTCTAACGCAAAAAAAGGTAAGGTAGTTATTTTGGGTAGCCAAAAGTCTTATCCGATCAGCGTTGCTGTGCTTTCTCACAGTTACAATTTGTTTGATGATCGTATTTCAATGAAAATTTTTGAAAAACTCGAAAACCTTGATGTGAAGTCATATACAGCAGAACAACTTTCTATGGAGCAACTTTCTGAAGGTATTTGTGCTTTGGATGCGAAAATGTATTGGGCGAACGAATATGAAATGACCGGTGGTGCAGGGCATTTTCTTCAGGACAACAACATTGACGGCTTGATTACCATCAACGCTTTCGGATGCGGTCCTGATTCGATTATGGTTGAGAGAATTTCTCGTGCTGCAAGAAAGTTTAACAAACCCGTTTTGAATTTGTCGATTGACGAACAAACGGGCGAGGCAGGTTTTATTACCAGGATAGAAGCTTTTACTGATATGCTTTTCCGCAAGAAACGCGCCAGCATAATTAATAAAATCAGCATTAATGAGGAACCTCAAAATGCTGTTGAAAAAAATGTTGAGACTACGAAAAAATAAAATCGGAAAAACAAAATGAAGCCGAATATAAAAAAGTCCTTAAGTTCCGATAACAATATATCGAAAACAGGTTACAGGGCCTTGTTCCTTTTGATGAAACTTATTGAATCACCAAAATCAAGGTCAGAGCTTTTGGAGTGTTTTTCAAAGGACCCCTTGATTGCGAAGGATTTGTCAAAAGATACCGTGACAAATACAATCAACGCTTTGAAAAAAGCGGGTTGTATAATCAGTCGTCCGACAAAAAAGACCGAAAACAATTATGTTTTGAAATCACATCCGTTTTGTTCAAAATTTTCTGCTGAAGAAATCGATGCTCTTCAAGCTTTTCGAAAAAGCATGATTACTTTGAGTGATTGGAGAATGTTAATTGACTTGAATAATCTGTTTGGGAAATGCTGTGAATTTGCTCCTGATCAAGAATCTATAGAAATTCTCCTTCACAATCCTCAATTCGGCAAAGTTCGCCCCAGAGTTTTGAGCGCGCTGGCGATTCTTACACACAGCCCTCATATTTTGAATATTGTTTATAATTCACCGAAAAATGGACCTGAAAACTTGGATATTATTCCTCATTTTCTTGGTTTTCAAAACGAAAAACTTTATATTTGGTGCTACAATTTCAAATACAATGATACTGCTTTTTTAAGAGTGGACAGGGTTTTAGAAATAAATTCTTTTGAAGACAATAAAGAAATTGTGACAGAGAAAGATAAATTTGTGGAAAAGCAATTTAAGGCTTTTTATGAATTAAAAGGCGGTTCCGCTTTGACCTATATGGAAGGGGTCGGTGAAAAGATTATCAAAAATGTCAAAAATGAAGAATATCCTCTGAAAATCGAGGTTACTGTTAAGAACAAATTTAATTTGATACAAAAACTGCTTTCGTATGGTACGGATTGTCGGATAATCGGCCCTGACTCATTAAAAGCAGATTTTTTGGAAGCACTTAGAAATGTGAAGGCGGGTTATATAAAAAATGGGAAGTAGCAGTAAAATCGCCGCATCGGGCTTGAGAGTTTTGGAAGTATTAAAGGTTTTGGTTCAAAAGCCGTTGACTGTTGCTGAGCTTTTAAAAATCGCAGAAGAAGTCGATGATGATATTTTTAGAAAAGAAGTTGTTTCCAAATATATCAATACTTTAAAGGCTTTGGGTTTTGAAATTGAAAAAATAAATGACAAATACCATCTGAAAAACGGACTTCATTCGGTAAACTTTAATTTGAAAGACCTTTCGATACTTTTGTTCATTGAAAAATACGCATCAAAACTTAAGCATGAATCGATGAAGACTAATTTATTGAGTGCTGTTGCTAAGATTGAAAAAGGGTTTTCGGCAGAAACAAAAAACTTTGTTCAAGAAAATAAAGTTCAAATTTACAAATCCGAAAAGGAAATTATTTTAAAGGACGAAGCCGCACAGCATTATGAAAGGTATTGTCGTGAAAATTTAAAACTGGAAATCACATACAAAACGGATAAAAATGCAGAGGGTGTGAAATACAAAGTTGCGCCAATAAATTTGGTTTATAAAAAAGGTACGGCGGTTTTTATCGGCTATGATTATGCGCAAAGTGAGTATAAAGAGTTTTTCATCCAAAATATTGCAGAAGTAAAGCAACTTCCTCAAATTAGTGTCACCAGTACGATTTCAGCGGTATCTTTCAAGCTTACGGGCAGATTGATGAATGCTTATCAACTCAGAGAAAGCGAACAGATTCTCGAAAGAGGCGAAGATTACATTATTGTTTCAAACAAAACAGAAGACAGAGATTTCCTTTTGAGAAGGCTTTTGAGATATCACAATGAGTGTAGAATTCTTTATCCTTCTGCAATCAAGGATAAGATGATTGCCTTGATCGAAGAAATGGAGCAGATTTATGCCTGAAAAAAGATATAACAAGGTTATCGGGCAGCAAGGAGAAGAGCGGGCATGTGTTTTTCTTCGGGAAATGGGCTGGACTATTCTTGAAAAAAACTTTCGATATTCTCGTCTGGCGGAAATTGATATTATTGCAAAAGATGGTGATACGATAGTTTTTGTCGAAGTCAAAACGCGTTCTTCTGTTGCTTTTGGACATCCGTTTGAGGCTGTGAATAAAGCAAAGCTAATCAATATTTTCAAAGCAGGGCTGGCTTATTTGAAAAAGACGAACGAACCCCACCGAAGATATCGAATTGACATAATTTCTATTCTCGGAAAAGAAAATCCTAAAATTGAACATCTAAAAGATGTAAGTCTGAATTAGCGTTTTGGCGGATGCAATGCGACATATTTTTTGTATTGATCAGCCTGTTCTACTGCGATAGCACAAGCAACGTCATAGCCTTTGCAGACTTCTGAATATTTTTTATTCAGGTTGTTATATTTTGCATTCAATGCGTCAAAATCAGCTTTTGAAACAGAATTGGAATTATTCTGCGTGTTTTCAGCTTTCCCGAAACTTCTTAGAGGTTGGCATGAAACTGCGTTGACTGTGGAAAAACCTACGCGCATTTTAATTCTCCTTTCCTGTGTTTAATAAATTTACTTTCTCCAGCTTATACATTATAACTCCGTTTGAATTTAATTTCAACATTCTTAACAATTAGTTTTTGAGAATTATTTTTATAGTCTGTGCGTTCAAGAAAAGCGTCGTTTTCTCTCACAAGGGGCACTGGGTCTTCGACTCGGCGTGCCCGTCAGGTTTCGCAAAAAAAAGCAAAATCTCGTTCAAGATTTTGCTGAAATAGCGTCACTAAGGAGTTTAAGATGTCCTTAAAAGAATTTCTTCTTTTAAGCTTTGTTTTGGAGAACTAATTCAAATATTCTTTAAGATGATTTATTTCTCCCTTTTCTTTTAATTTTCTTATTGCAATGTTTTCAATTTGCCTGATTCTTTCCTTTGAGAATCCCATCGTTTTTCCGATTTCTTCAAGGGTTCTTTTGTTGTGTCCATCGAGTCCGAATCGGCTTATCAAAATGGCCTTTTCTCTTTGGTTCAGAATCTCGAGCATTGTCATAACGTCTTTGTATAAAAATGCTGATTGAGTTGTTGAATCAGGTGATTTGTAACGGTCGTCCGCGACATAATCCTCGAGTACCAAATCCTCTGCTATCGGTGTGTCAAGACTCACCGGATCTTTAAAGATTGCGTTTTTTATATTTTCCAGCTTCTTTTCAGATACCCCGAGTTTTGTGCCGATTTCTTCTTCTGTCGGCTCTCTTCCGAGTTCTGACGCAAGGTCTGTTGTGATTTTTTTGTAAAGCCTTATTTTGTCTGTCA
>CAZIVG010000070.1:0-8162 GCA_964542595.1 uncultured Muribaculaceae bacterium
TGCAATCATCGGAGATTTCATACAGGTGGGTCCCTTGTTTACAACAACCCCGCTTGCTCCAAAACTCGACAAGCTTAACCCCACAAAGTATTTCAAAAACATAATGTCTGTAAAAACCCTCTTTGAATTGTTTAAAAACATCGTAAAAGTAGTAGTTCTCGGCTATATCGGCTGGGCTGTCTATATGGCTCACTTTGATGTGATTTTGGGGCTCGCCGCAACAGAAAACCATTTTGCGATTATGCAGGAATTCGGTGCGCTGATTATGGACTTCGTTGTGAAAGCAAGTATTGCGTTTTTGGTAATTTCAGCAGCCGATTACGGAATGACCCGCTGGAAGTTTATGCAAGACCAAAAAATGTCATTTAAAGAAGTTAAAGACGAATACAAAAACACAGAAGGCGATCCTCACGTAAAAGCAGCCTTAAGACAACGTCGTCAACAAATGATGCAGCAGGGAATGATGGATGCGGTCCCTGACGCTGACTTTGTCGTCACAAACCCTACACACATCGCTTGTGCATTGAAATACGACCAAGAAGCTATGGAATCACCAAAACTTATTGCAAAAGGTACAGAACTTTTTGCAAAAAAAATCGCAGACATTGCCAGAGAACACGGAATTCCTGTTGTTGAAAACGCACCGGTCGCAAGAGCGCTTTTTCGTCTTGTCGATGTGAACCGCGAAATCCCCCCTGATTTGTACAAAGCAGTCGCAGAAATTTTATTATTTGTATACAATTTGCGTAAAACACAAAAACCTAGTAATATAGTAACTAAGAAGATAGATAAGAAATAATGATTAACAAAGCTTCTCAAAATAGAATTAAAGAATATATTACAATCGTCGAAAAGGTTGCAAAAATCGAGCACAGACGAATTCCTTCTCATATGGTGGATTATGAGGAACTTGTTTCTATTGGAATTATTGCTGTTCAGGCGATGATTAAAAACAAAACAGAAGAGCAGCTTGAGAAATACAACAGTTCATACATCGGCACAGCCGTTCGCTGGGCTATCAGAAACGAATTGAGAAACAGATACAAGTGGTACTCGCTTAAACACACAAAAACCGAAGAAGACGAAGATTCGACCCCATCTGAAGGCGGAGACATTGATGTCTCTCCGGGAAAAGTCAGAGAGGCGATCTACGAAACGATTTTGTCAATTGATTCGATTGCATCAGCATCGTCTGACAACGAGTCACCGTTTGATTTTATCAGAGATCCGCGCGCTTTACCTGATGAAAAAGCTGAAATTTCAGAACTCGGAAAAGCTATCAGAGAGGCGATTGCTACACTTCCGCAAAAAGACAGGCTCGTTGTGGAATACAGATTTTACAGAAACATGCAGGTAAAAGAAATCGCTGAACAAGTCGGCTTGTCCTCTTCGAGAATCACAAGGATTGTTCAATCAGCGCTGAATCATGTCAGAGAATATCTCGTTCAGCACGAACACTACGGTTATTAACCAGTCCAAAAAATTAAATAAGTGGTGACAAAATGCATCTGCTCTTAATAGGTTTTTCAATCACAATAGTCATTTTAACGGTTTTATTGATATCTTTATCAATAAAATATCGGAAACTGAAAAAAACTTTTCGCTACCATAAAAAAATGCTGCGAAGCATACTCAAAACGCTAAACTCCGTCCGTTACGGAAATCTGCATGAAAGAGTGGATGCGGAGACTTTTTCGATGCTTCCGAACCTGGCCCAAAGCGTAAATTCTATGATTGAAGCAACCGCCGACCGCGAAAACATGATTAAGGAATACCAAAGTGACCTCACACAAAAACTCGAGGCGCTGAAAGAAATCGAACAACTCAAAGAAGATTTCGTGGCTACACTCACTCACGACCTCAAGGTCCCGATAATGGCTGAGAAAAATATGCTTAACTTCCTGTTGGATAACCGTTTCGGAGAACTTAACGAACGACAAAAAGAGGCTCTTTTGCTTTTGAAAAATTCAAACAAAGAACTCGTAGAACTCGTTGAAATCATTCTGGAAACATACAAACTCAATGAAACAAAAATCGAACTTAACAAAGAAAGTCTTGATATAAAAAGGCTCTTGGAAAGAACGATTGAAGAAATGCGCCCTATTTCTGATACCGATTCAATCAGTCTCAATTTTTATCCCGAGTTTTTCGAAAAGATTGAAGTCGATGAATTTTACATAAAAAGGGTCTTCAAAAATTTAATTTTAAACGCAATTTCTTTCAGCAATTCCGACTCAAATGTGGACATTGCTCTGCAATCCTGCGACAAAAACTGTTATATAAAAATCACAAATTATGGGAAAAGCATCAAAAAAGAAGAAGTTGAATTCATCTTCAAAAAGTATTACACAACCGCAAAAAAATTCCGTAAAGTTGGAACAGGACTGGGCTTATACCTTTCTGACAGCATCATAAAAGCTCACGGCGGCGAAATTTTTATCGATTCAAAAGACGGTGAATTCACCACTTTCACAATCAGCCTTGCAAGATAATTATAACAAAATCCCTGCGATACAAGCCGAAAGGTAAGAAGCGAGCGTTCCGCAAAACAAAGCCTTGACACCAAGCTTCGCAAGATCTTTTCTTCTGTTGGGAGCCAGTTCCCCGATTCCGCCGATTTGAATTGCTATAGAACCCAAATTTGCAAACCCGCAAAGCGCAAAAGTCGCAACAATAATACTTTTGTGGCTCAACATCGGTCTTAGCGCAGTCAAATCAAGGTAAGCAATGAATTCGTTGAAAACAAGCTTTGTACCCATCAATGAACCAACACTGACAGCTTCTTTAAAAGGAACACCCATTGCAATTGCAAAAAGCGAGAAAATGCTTCCCAAAATTTCTTTTAAAGAAAGATGGGTTAAATCGATGTGAATAAAAGACAGGTTCATATGCAAAACGTTTGCCATAAAAAGCCCCACGTTTCCAAGAATCCAGTCAATCATAGAAATCAACGCAGTCAATGCAATCAACATCGCAATAACATTTATAGAGACCTTCATACCGTCAGAAGCACCGTGGGCAATCGAATCGATAAGGTTTACGTGTGTTTTTTTGATTTCGACTTTGACTTCGTTTTTTGTTTGAGATTCTTCTGTTTCAGGATAAACGATTTTTGAAATCACAAGCGCTCCGGGTGCCGCCATAATTGACGCTGCGAGCAAATATTCAGCAGGAATCCCCATTCCGATATACATTGCCATCACTCCGCCTGCGATACAAGCCATTGAACCGGTCATTGACGCGAGGAGTTCAGACATAGTCATTGTTGGAAGGTATGGCTTAATCATAATCTGTGCCTCAACCTGCCCAACAAAAGCGCTGGCAATATTCGACAATGATTCCGCACCGGAAACATTCATAACCCTATACATAAGTTTTGCACAGAACTCGACAACCCGTTGCATCACCCCATAATAATAAAGGATGTTCACGAGAATAAGTATAAAGATGATTGTCGGTATTAGTTTTAAGGCAAAAATAAAACCTGCACCCGCACCAAAGAGTTCTTCCATCTTCGCAGGGCTGTTCGTCAAAACGCCAAAAACAAAATTTCCGCCTTCATTCGAAAAATCAAGAATTTTCTGGATAAACATACCCATCGCGTGGAAAAGTTTTTGGCCCAAAGGTATTTTTAAAACAAAAATCGCAAGAATTATTTGTAGCAAAAACCCAGGGATTACGGTTTTTAAGGAAATAGCTTTTTTGTTGTTCGAAAAAGTATAAGCTATAACAAAAATTAAAATAATCCCGAAAATGCCGACAAATCTATCCATAGGTTTCCTTACATAAATCTAATTCTTCTGTTGTTTCAATTGTACTCAAATAGTTCTTAAAATACTAAATATTTTCGGTGGATTTTCTGTATTTGTAACAAAGTTTACATTTCGGTGCCAAAACATGCAACAAATGAGCTTGTTTGGGTTTATTTACAGGGTAAAGGTGTGAAAGATTACTATGACAGGTGGAATCAGTGCAAATCAGCCCTTAAACGGCTACAATAACTCGGGACTACGGCCTCCTTTTGCCACTGCGGCAGCACTTCCTGCCGTGCCTTTAAATTCAGAACCATTGGGCGCAAAAAGCCTGAGCGACAGCGAAATCAAAAAAGACAGACACTTCAAATTCGTTGCGAACCCTCCACCAATAAAGCCTCACTCGTTTTATAACGAACTGAAACTCGATAAAGACAATTTTATGGAGTACTTAACCACGACCCAAAAAGTCTCTCCCGAACTGAAAAACAGTAAAAAAAGAAAAGCATTCTCGAACATTGTAAAAATTGCAATAACAGCGGGTCTGGCAATTGTTGCATTTAAAAAAAGAGCATGGTTGAAGAACTTTTGTGTTAATGCATACAATAAGGTAAGGAACCTTATAAAAAAATAACTTATGAAACTTAATCCTGAAGAAAATGAGAAAAGAGAAATAAACAACAAACCGGCTTTGTTCCAACTGACAAAGCATCAGTTGGCGTCCGATATTGAGAAATATGACAAGGCAGCTGCAGCGATTCAGGTTTTTCAAACACTGCCGGTTGATGAAGCGAAACTGCGAGAACGTCCTGTTATTTTTCAAAAACGACTGAACGCTCTTGACTCTTCAATGCTTGAAGAAAGTGCATACATAGCTCTGGACGACCCGGAATTGAAGCTTGAGAAAAGGATTGAGAACTACGAAAAAACAATAAATTCGCTTGATGAACAGATTAGCGTAGCAGAAACAGTCAAAGACGAAGCTTCAATGACACAGTTGATGAAACAAAAAAAACAGCTTTCACAAAAGGTTGAAAATCTGCAGATTGAATACAAAAACCAAAATCTCGACACAAAACTTACAACAGTCATTTCGAAAATGCTTCAAACGCCCTCAAAATTGAAACAACAGGCGCAAGTGAACTTAAAACTCTTTTTTAGACGTTCAAAGTTTTTGAGACAATTCAATCCGTTTATGAAATCGATTGCCGCAAGAGAAACTATTGAGAAACTTGACAAAATTAACAAATCCGTTGACCAGCTTGTCAAAATGCAAGTGCCATTCGGAGAGCAAGACGCGAGATATCAAACTCTCGTAAACCACCTTTCGAAAGCAAGCGCATTGCACTCCCAAATCCAAAAAGAACTTTTGGGCTAGTGTTCGCGAAGAAACTCGGCCGAGATACTTAACCGTTAAAACCATCAAAGTAAGCCAAAGAACGTTGAGAAAGCATTTCGTTTTTCAGTTTTTTGTTCTTTTTGATTTTTCTGTCTGCGACAAGTTCGTCAACAATGCCCCAGTTTGAATTGACCGGCTGAAAATGTTTCTGCACAGGGCTTGAGATTGATTGAGTCAACGCACCCAGCATTGTCACTTTGGGTAGAACAATTAATTCTTCCCCATTCAAATGTCTGGCCATATTTATTCCCGCAAGCATGCCTGACGCAATAGATTCAGTATAACCCTCTGTGCCTGTGATTTGACCCGCAAAAAACAAATCTTTTCTTTTTCTGCATTGTAAAGTCGCATCCAAAAGCTCAGGACTGTTTATGAAAGTGTTTCTGTGCATAACCCCGTAACGGAGTATGTTTGCGTTCTCTAACCCGGGAATGGAATTCAAAAGTTCTTTTTGCGCACTCCATTTCAGGTTGGTCTGAAAACCAACGAGGTTGTACATCGAAGCAGAAAGGTTATCCTGTCTTAATTGAACCACTGCATAGTTTTGTTCGTTAGTCCTCTTATCAATTAAGCCAACGGGCTTCATCGGCCCATAGCGGAGCGTATCGACCCCTCTTGAAGCCAAAACCTCAATAGGAAGGCACGATTCAAAGAATTTTGCGCTCTCTTTTGAATCTTTTTCAAAAGATTTTAGTTCAATTTTAGGTGCATTAATCAAAATGTCATAAAACTTCTCGTACTGTTCTTTGTTCATTGGGCAGTTAATATAGGAAGCCTCGCCTTTATCATAGCGACTTGCGTAAAAAGCCTTTTCAAAATCAATCGAATCTTTTTCCACAATCGGTGCAATCGCGTCAAAAAAGTACAAATGCTCTGCCCCTGTAAACTTCAAAATATCCTGTGCCAAATCATCAGACGTCAAAGGACCTGAGGCAACAATAACCGGTACATCCTGCGGGATTTTTGTTATTTCTTCCCTGATAAGCGTAATTTTTTCATTCGCTTCAAGAAGTTCGGAAACCTTCTTTGAAAAGGCTTCTCTGTCTATTGCGAGAGCGTTTCCTGCAGGGACTTGCACCTCTTTTGCAATTTCAATAAGAAAAGAACCGAGAATCGACATTTCTTGTTTCAAAAGTCCGCTCGCGTTGGTTGGATCAGATGACCCCAAGCTATTACTACAAACCAATTCAGCAGGATTTTCCGTCGTATGGGCGCCTGTAGTTTTTTTCGGGCGCATTTCATACAAATCGACACTTATACCTCTTTTCGCAAGTTGAAGAGCTGCTTCACAACCCGCAAGACCTGCCCCGATTACAATTGTTTTTGTCATTATCAATTCATTCCTTTATTGAGCCATTTCATCGTAAGAATCTAAGTCATTGTAATTAAATGTATTCACAAACTGATATAAAAGCTCAGGAAAAAATCTCTTGGAGCCGACTTCCAAAATCACTCTAAGGGCTTCTTTTGTGTTTCTGATTTTGTAATTGGTTCTTCCTGAAGTCAAATCATCGAAAAAACTACACAAAGCAACTACTCTGGCAAGTTTGCTGATCTGTTCTCCGGAAACTTTGAAAGGATAGCCCGAACCGTCATTATTTTCGTGGTGTTCCAACGCGACCAGACAAATCTCTTCAGGCAGCATCATTTCATATTTCAATATCTTGTATCCGATTTGAGTGTGTTTTTGATAAATTTTGTTATCTTGTTGAGACATGTTTGTTTTTTCCAAAATTTCTTTTGGCAGACGGGTTGTCCCTATGTCATGCAGCAAGGCGGCTTGGGTCAATTTTTCTATCACATCTTCATCATACTCAAGCTTGTATCCCATTGTTGCAGCCAAAATAGCTGTATTCAATGAATGTGTATCCTGATAATTCCCGAGGAGTTTAAGCTGTGAACAGAATTTTACGTCCTGAATTATATTTTGGACATCATCAAGGATTTTATCCTTAATTTCATCTACCATTTGGATGGCGTCTTTGTTTGCACTCTCTCTTATCGCAAACATAGTGGTAGCATAATAAGATTTCATATCCACTTGTGTTTGTGCTTTGAACTTTGATTTTCTGTTGACAGTTTTGTCAAAAACAATCTCTTTAGGCTTTTCAACTTTGTAAGAATCAGGATCGATTCCCGCAGAAATCAGAGATTCCGAATCAATCAACGCCTTTTTATTTCGGTTGTCAACATTATCAGGTACTTTTTTGTATAAAACATCATACTGGCTGACTTGCAAAAGTTTACCTGACGTCAAAATTTCGCCAGCATCAACAAGTTTTTCTCCATTCTCGTTATAAACATCAAACGGGAGCAATTTAAATTTTATCAGCTCTTCTACAAGAATTTTTTCCATAAGAACCCAAAGAAAAATAATACTTAGTTTAATTATAGGCCAATATTTCATTTTTGAAAACAATGCGTTTAAATGATTTTATCTTATTTTGTCGCGTTTTAATGCGAATTTGTTATAATAAACAGAAAAAAGAGGACTCCGTAATGAAAACTGTAATAGAATATATCGGGCACAGCGCGTTTTACATAAAAACAGGGGACTACGGTATTTTGATTGACCCGTTTATTTCGGGGAATCCGAATGCAAAATTTGATATTTCTACGCATAAAATAACGGACATACTAGTCACACACGCCCACGCAGACCACCTCGGAGACGCAATCCCTGTTTCTCGAGAAACGAAAGCAATAATTACAACCGTTTTTGAACTCGCGAATTATTGTGCAGAAAAAGGTGCTTATACAAATGCAATAAACCTCGGCGGCAAAATAAAATTCCCTTGGGGTTCAGTCAGATTTCTGCCGGCTTTTCACAGTAGTTCTACTCTAGACGGGGAATACGCAGGCATGCCTGCATCCCTTCTGATTGAAATCGAAGGAAAAAGAATTTATCACGCTGGAGACACCTGTTTGAATCAAGAAATGAAAACAGTGGGCGAAATTTATCCTCCCGAAATTGCTCTTTTGCCGATAGGTTCGCATTTCACAATGGATAT
>CAZIVG010000071.1:0-8145 GCA_964542595.1 uncultured Muribaculaceae bacterium
AATTGAAGAAGAATACTCAATTCCAATCATCAACAAAAGGATTGCGATTACCCCTATTTCAATTGTCGGAGAGTCGTGCAAAGACTATGATTATGTCTATCTCGCAAAAGTTTTGGACAAAGCGGCACAAGATGTCGGTGTGAATTTCATCGGCGGGTTCGGCGCCTTGGTTGAAAAAGGCTGCACAAGAGGTGACTTGGCCCTTATCGAAAGCATTCCCGAAGCTCTCGCACAAACTCAAAGAATCTGTTCATCAGTAAACGTCGCCAGTTCAAAAGCGGGTATAAACATGGACGCCGTTTTGAAAATGGGTCAAACGATTAAAAAAGCAGCCGAACTAACTGCAGACGCCGACGGAATCGGTGCCGCAAAGCTGGTTTGTTTCTGCAATGTTCCGTCGGACAACCCTTTCATGGCAGGGGCCTTCCACGGATACGGCGAGCCTGAATGTGCGCTTAACATCGGAGTGTCCGGCCCCGGAGTCGTCAGAGCCGCAATCGAAGCACTGCCTCAAAACGCAAACTTTAGTGAAATGGCAAACAAAATTAAACAAATTGCATACAAAATAACATCCACCGGTGAACTTGTCGGGCGAGAAATGGCACAAAGAATGAACATTCCTTTCGGCATAATCGACCTTTCCCTTGCCCCGACCCCTGAGGTAGGTGACAGCGTCGCAGAAATCTTCCAGGCGATGGGACTGGAACATGCCGGCGCACACGGCACAACCGCAGCACTCGCAATGTTAAATGACGCAGTGAAAAAAGGCGGGATTATGGCTAGTTCACATGTTGGCGGGCTTTCGGGTGCATTCATCCCTGTTTCTGAAGACGCAGGCATGATTGAAGCAGCACAAATCGGCTGCCTAACATTTGACAAACTCGAAGCAATGACATCGGTTTGCTCCGTAGGGCTTGATATGATTGCAATCCCCGGTGACACACCGACAGACACTCTTTCAGGAATAATCGCTGACGAGATGGCAATCGGAATGATAAACAAAAAAACCACAGCTGTAAGAATCATTCCGGTCCCGGGCAAAGGACTCGGAGACAGGGCAGTTTATGGCGGATTGCTTGGAGAAGCACCGATTATGAGTGTAAACAAACTTTCATCAACAAACTTTGTTCAGCGTGGCGGAAGAATTCCTGCACCGATTCACAGTTTGAATAATTAATTTTGAAAAACATTAGCTTTTTGAGAAAGTCTTAAACCTTGGACAAGAGTTCGTCTTTCGAGATTTTTCTTCCGCAACACTTGTCCTCGTCACAATAGCCGAGTTTTTCACATTTCGGAACAAGATAAGACTTCAGCCATGGCTCTTCTTTGAGGAGTTCCTCGCACATCATTTTTGTCATAATTCTGATTTCGGTTTGAGCCCTTGTGCAAAGTCTGATATTCGCAATGTGGATAAGTTCTCTCAAATTCAAAGAAGCCACAATCGAACTGGCTGCAGCGTTTGGCAGGATAAACCTTGCATCCTCGGCAGGTATGCCCGCCTCTGTCATTTCTGTATAAAATTCGCTTACCTTAGCCATAAATTCGCTATATTTATCTAACAATTCCAAGTTTTTCTCAATCGTTGGAGGAGTCAAATAATCAAACTGCCCCTTTTCTTTCACATAGCGTTGTGATTTTTGAGAGAAAGAAGCGTGGCGATGTCTCACGAGTTGGTGAGTACAAGCACGAGAAACATTCGAAATCGCAAACGTTACCTGAATATGCTCGATGGTAGAATAATGACCGGAAGAAACAACTTTCTCAATCAAGTTAAGCATTTTTTGTTCATCATCCGCTTTGTCATAAATATTTATCGGAGAATCTGCACTATAACAAGTTCTGCAAGCCGTATAAATTGTTTTGAACATATTTTCGGGTTTTGAGATGAGTTTCACTATCGGTTTATTATTTTCCATGTCTCGTCCTTTTTAAATCTTTTCCTCATGATAACATTTGCATTTTTTTTTGCAAAAGATTAAAAAATGGTAACGTCTTTGTCTTATCATGATTGACGGCGGTTTTTTAGATGATATGCTTAAGGAACGATAAGTAATTTTATTTAGTTTACGCCACCAACTTAAACTTATAAAATTAAAAAGGAAAAGAAAAATGACAATAAATTTGACACAAGAAAAAAAACAAGAAATCATGAAAAAATTTGGCAAAGACGCTAAAGATTCAGGTTCTGCTGAAGTTCAAATCGCGCTTTTGACTGAAAAAATCCTTCAATTAACAGAACACTTGAAAATTAACAAAAAAGATTTCCAAGGCAAAAGAGGTCTGTTGATGATGGTTGGCCAAAGAAAAAGACTTCTTGCTTATGTTAAAAAACAAAACTTGCAAAAATACAGAGATCTTATCAAAGCTTTGAACCTCAGAGGATAAGAAGTTTCGACGAGTCTCGTGTTTCAAGCACAAATTTTTAAAAAGACCTTTTGCTTTCAAAGGGTCTTTTTTTACATAAATTAATGCACCGAATTAAAATGACTATGATACAATATTTTAGTGGAAGAAACCCCTTAGACTTGCGGAATAAGTGGACTTATGAAAAACTATAAAAGCGATAAAGAGAAGTTTAAAGAGTTTGATAAAAAACTCATATTTTGGCAGATTTCCTGCATAATTTTTTGCTTCATCTTAATCGGATATTTGTTTTTGATAATGGTCGTCGATATAAAAAACTATCGTGGTCAGGCAAAAAGGCAACGCAGCGCAAAAAGCTTTGTTATGCGCGGAGCAATCCTCGATCGAAACGGAATCAAACTCGCCTCAGACAAAACATCTTTCGACGTTTATGCCCACAAGGAATATTTCGACCACACTCCTAACGAACTTGCCGCGATTCTTGCTCCGATTTTGAATCTTAACAAAAATCAGCTTGCAAAAGAACTCGCAAAAGACCAAAAAATTATCGTTCTGAAAAAAGATGTTTCTAGAACTACCGCACAAACTATCAGAAAACTGGGGCTTCGAGAGATAAGCCTCGGGAAAAAAAATGAGCGTGTCTATCCACAAGGTACAATGGCCGCCCATATTCTGGGATATTACAATCCGGACGCTGATGTGGCTGGAGGGATTGAGCTTACCGCCAAGGATAAACTAGAGGAAGTCGAACAAGACGTAAACTTCGAAAAAACACCTGACGGCGACATAATTTATGAAGTAAACACAGACCCTGCCGCGACCGCTTCTCCGCTTCGCGGAAAGTCAATTACACTGACTCTTGACTCCGCAATCCAGCACGTGTGTGAAGTTGAGTTGGACAAAGTTATCAAAGAAAAAGGCGCTACAAAAGGAACCGTTGTCGTTATGAACCCGAAAAACGGGGAGATCCTTGGTTATGCGATTTATCCTTCTTACAATCCAAACAATTACAAAAAAGCGACCTTGACCCAATTAACAAACTGGACTTTGACTGACGTTTTTGAGCCGGGTTCAACGTTTAAAGTTTTGACGGTTGCATCAGGTATCGAGAATAAAAGAATCAATGAACACACAAAAATCCTTGATACAGGGAAAATGGACATCGACAAATGGACAATCAAAAATTATGATTACAGCACAAAACCCTTCCCCGGTTTGATTGACCTTTACTACCTGTTCGAACACTCAAGCAACGTTGCAAGTGCAAAAATCGCCTTAATGATGACGAAACAAGAGCATTACAACGTTTTGAAAAAATTCGGAATAGGTGAAAGAACCGGAATCGACCTGCCCGGTGAATCAAGGGGAATTATCCCTGATTACCGCGACTGGCACAAATCCACACACGCTTCTGTCGGCTACGGTTACAGTATTTCAATCACAGCGATGCAGCTTGCCTCTGCGATGTCAGCAATTGCCAACAACGGTGTCAGAGTCACCCCTCACGTAATCAAATATACGCCTGAAGAAGAATTGGAGAAAATCAAACACATCCAAACTATTTCACCGGAAACAGCACAGGCTATGACCAGACTTCTTGCAGGAAGTATCGGTCGTTCAAAGTCACCGGTAAACCTTGACGAATACCACGTTGCAGCCAAAACAGGTACAGCAAGAAAATCAATCAGCGGAGCAAAAGGCTATACGAACAAACTCGTAACGTCAATTATAGGATTTTTCCCCGCAAACAACCCTCAAGTGTTGATTTATGTAGTAATCGACTCTCCTTCAAAAGGTGCGCTATGGGGAAGCACCGTTGCAGCACCTGTTTTTAGAGAAGTTGCTTTGCAAACTGCTCGAATTATGAACATACCTCCTGACAAAAAGACGATAAAAAGGTAACAATTATGAAACTAAATGACTTAATAAAAAACATTGAAATCAAAGAAATCATCAACAACAAATACCTTGAAAATATTGAAATTTCAGGGATTTCATACAATTCCAAAACACTAAAAAAAGGTGAGATTTTTGTTTGCTTAACAGGTGAACACGCTGACGGGCATGAATATGCAAAAATGGCTTTTGACAATGGTGCAGCGGCATTTTTTTGTGAAAAAGAACTCAAAATTGAAGCAGATGTCGAATCTAAAGTGCCTCAAATTATCGTCAATTCAACCCGCGAAAAAATCGCAGATCTAGCGGCAAATTTTTATGACTATCCATCTAAAAAGCTTAATTTAATTGGGGTTACAGGAACTAACGGCAAAACAACCGTAACACATCTTGTTCAACGAATCGTTGAAGAGGCCAAAAAACCTTGCGCACTGATCGGAACCCTCGGCTATAAGAAATCAAGCAAAGACACTTATCACGACGCAAAACACACAACTCCTCAAGCACCGGAATTGCAAAAAACGCTCCAAATGATTTGCGGCGAAAAAATCGACTACGTTGCGATGGAAGTAAGTTCTCACGCACTCGAACAAAATCGCGTCGGCGGATGTGACTTTGACGGAGCAGTTTACACAAACTTGACCCAAGACCATCTCGATTACCACATCACAATGAACAACTATTTTGAAGCAAAATCAATCCTCTTCAAAAGCCTTAAAAAAGAAGGTTTCGCTGTAATAAACAACGACGACGAATACTCCAAACGGTTTTCTGACGTTGTCAAAGAAGCGGTAAAAATCTATACTTACGGCATAAAAAACGAAGCAGACATAATGGCTTCAAACATCGATTTTTCAATAAACGGAGCACAGTTTGATTTGACAGGTAATTCGAAAGTCATTGGCGAAACAAAAAAAGTGAACCTTCAAATGAATGGAATGTTCAGTGTTTACAACGCATTAGCAGCCTTAACAACAGGGATTGCTATGGGGTTTGACATTGATATTTGTATCAAAGCCCTTGAACAAACAAAAAGCGTTGACGGCAGATTCGAAATTGTGAACAAAAAACCGCTCGTGATTGTAGATTACGCACACACTCCCGACGGATTGGAAAACGTCTTAAAAGCCGCAAAAGAATTGACCCCGAAAGACAGCAGACTCATTTGTCTGTTTGGCTGCGGCGGAGACAGAGACGCAACGAAACGTCCGAAAATGGGCAAAATCGCTGACGAAAATGCTGATATTGTAGTCGTTACTTCGGACAACCCGAGGAGTGAGGACCCGCAGTTGATTATCTCTGATATTCTCGCAGGTATAAAATCTGTAAACACACAAAAAGTCTATGTTGAGCCTGACAGAGGAACTGCAATTTCTTTACTCAAAAACATTGCAAAAGAAAACGATGTAGTTATAATTGCAGGCAAAGGCCATGAAGATTACCAAATATTAAAAGACGAAACAATACACTTCGATGACAGAGAAGAAGCGAAAAGAGTTTTTGCTTAACTTTTTGTAATATTTTTTTTTAAAACAGCAACTTTTTCTAATTAGAGGCTTTGTATATTTACTTACAAATATAGAAAGGTGTAAAATGTCAGGACTTAACGCAATCTCAGGCATTAAAGCTTCAAGTATCAGCTTCAAACAAAATGAAGAAGTAGCTAAAACGGAAACTGAAGAAGAAATCCCTGCTCTCAAAGCGGCGGATGAAGACAAAGTTGAATTAACAAAAAATGAAAAAACAAAACCTAATCCACCTCAAATCAGCAAGACTCGTCTAGCGTTCAGTGTTTTGAAGGATTCGCAGGTTGAACAAATTAATCAAGCCGGAAAATTACCGGAAAACGCAAAATTTGTAATGAACGGTTATGGCGGCTATGCAATTTGTAATAATTTCTTTAATCTAAGAGCCGGCACACAAGAAATCCCCCAAGGATTCGAAGTCAAGAAAAATGCACTGGGCTTTGCAGTTGTTTTGCCAAAAGGCACAAAAGGCGCATTAATTAAATAACTCAAAAAATTTTAAAACTTATAGACCTAAATGAACTTAACCACTTCGTTTAGGTCTATTTTTAAGCAATCTAAAGATTCACAGGTGGTTTGACGTTTGTCCCAAAGACAGGGACGACAAGCCGCCTTGTTTTTAATAGCGATAAATTTTTCGTTGTTAGGGATTAATTTCTTTTCATCAGTAGGACCAAAAAGTGCGAGTGTCTTCGTACCGACTCCGACGCCTATGTGCATTGGCGCAGAATCAGAACAAATAAGCGTTTCCACCCTTTTTGTCCAACGCGCTAAATCCATAATGTTTTTTGTTTTTCCGTAAAGATTTTCAAAATTTTCAGGAGAACCGATGATTTCAACAATCTTCTCGATACATTCCTTGTCGTCAGGACCACCGATTAAATAAACTTTCTTTCCTGTTGAAAGAACTTTTTGCACCAACTCAGCCCAAATTTCAGGCTCCCAGGTTTTTATCATGTTCTTAGAAACGCTCATTTTACTCACACCAGGGTGAATCAAAACGCTGTTCGGTTCTTTTTCAATCTCACCCGCATCAATCTCAGGGAACTCTGTTTTGTGTTCTGTAACAGGCGTCACAAGTTCATGATACATCGCAGACGCATATTGATTTTGGTTAAGTTTTACAGCTTTTGTCAAAAGAATCTTGCTTAAGTTAATAAACTTTCCACCGCTTTCAAAGCCATAACGATAAGTTATACCGGTCAAAAACAAAAGAATCGGAATCAACTGATTTGCGCCTGAAGAAAAAACCATGTCAAACTTACCCAAACGTGCTTTCAAAATGAGTTTCAAAAGGGCAAGATACTTGTGTTTGCCTTTCACATCGATGCACATTACGTCGTCAACCAGATTAGACAAATCCTTTACAGACTTGCTTCTCGGCTCGAGTGCAAGAGTAATTTTTGCATTCGGAAATTCTTTTTTCAAACTCGACAAAGCAGGCAGGAAGAGGATTTCATCACCGATTCCGCCAAAGTTTATCGCTAAAATTTTCTTAGGCTCAATCATAATTAAAACGGCTTAGTCTGGCTCAATTTATTTCTTAATTCTCTGAATCTTGCGATGTCTTCTTGTGCTTTCGAAGATTCTTTGAAAACAACTTGCGAAGACGGATGAACCATCAAAACATAGTCCATGTGGATTTCAAGGAAGTTGTAACGTCTGGGCGGCTGGTTTGTCGCACGAGGATAGATTTCAACGTTCGTGACTGCAAGAAATCGTCTTTCCTTGTCATTCAACAAATCTGTCAACTCACGGTTTGTGTTCGTGTACTTCGAAACGTGCACGGTACCTTTGATATCGTGGTCAACCGTCAATATGCATACTTCTATTGGAATCGTATCGTTATGTTTTGCCATTTTTTGCTTTTCCGCCTTTGTCTTATACCGTGATTATATTATATTTTCATTCTTTTTGCAATTTGTATAACTCGTAAGTATTCTGCATCAAAGAACAAATTGTCATCGGCCCGACTCCTCCCGGGACAGGCGTGATGAAAGAAGCCTTCAGCGAAAGTCCCTCAAAATCGACATCTCCGGACAATTTTCCGTCATCCGTTCTGTTCATTCCAACATCAATAATCACTGCATCATCCTTAATCATTTCAGCCGTAACAAGGTTTACACATCCGACTGCAGCAACAATTATATCCGCGGTTTTTGTAATTTCCGGGAGATTTTGTGTTTTGCTGTGACAAATTGTTACTGTGGCGCTCTCGTTCGTAAGCATATACGAAACAGGGCGACCGACAATGTTCGAACGGCCAATCACAACTGCATTTTTACCTTTTAGAGAAATGTTATAATACTCCAAAAGCTTCAAAACACCCTTTGGCGTGCAAGGATAAACATAAGGCTCA
>CAZIVG010000072.1:0-7975 GCA_964542595.1 uncultured Muribaculaceae bacterium
GAAAAAATTGCTGTCATTAAACTCGATACCCTGAACAAACTATGCAAAGCACTTGACTGTAACAGCCAAGAACTCTTTGAATATCTCCCCGATTCAGAATAACAAACGCCACAGCGAAGGGGCTTCATCGAGGTGGCAAAAGAGTGTTAAGCTTTCTTAGAAAAAAGTTTTCCCATCTTTTCTGCATAAAACTCTTCATACCTGTTTTCTAGAATTGCAATTCTTGCTTCTTTGACAAGGTCAATCAAAAACTGAGTGTTGTGAATGCTCATCAAAATTGCTGCAGTGGCTTCACCTGCTCTGTAAAGATGTCTGATATAAGCTTTTGAGTGGTTTTGGCAAGCATAACAGCTGCAATTTGAATCGAGCGGGCTTGAATCTCTCTCAAACTCTTTGTTTTTAATGATTTTTCTGCCTTCAGACGTGAAAAAGGAGCCGTGACGTGCGTTTCTGGTCGGAAGCACACAGTCAAACATGTCTATGCCTCTCAAAATCCCGTCTAGCAAATCCTCAGGCGTTCCTACTCCCATTAAATATCTGGGTTTTTCCCTCGGCAAAAGCGGTGCAGTCAGGCCTACAAAATGATTTTTTACATCTGAAGGCTCTCCGACGCTCACTCCGCCGATTGCGTATCCGACAGCGTCGAACGTGGAAATCACTCTTGCGCTTTCTTTTCTCAAGTCATCATAAAATGCCCCTTGAACAATCGGGAAAAGTGCCTGATCGTCGCGTGTGTGTGCCTTAAAACATCTCTCAAGCCATCTGTGAGTGCGTTCCATCGCGGATTTTGCTTCTTCATAAGAACAAGGATAAGGTGCGCATTCGTCGAATGCCATTGCAATATCTGCGCCCAAGTCTTGCTGAATTTCCATGGAAATTTCAGGATTTATAAAATACTCTGTGCCTGTTTTTGTGTCTTTGAATTTTACGCCTTCTTCTGAAATCTTTCTCAAATCTGCAAGGCTGAAAACCTGAAAACCGCCTGAATCAGTCAAAATCGGCTTGTCCCAGTTCATCCATTTGTGCAGGCCGCCAAATTCTTTAATGAGTTTGTTACCCGGTCTCAAAGAAAGGTGATAAGAATTGCCCAAAATAATCTGTGCGCCCGCCTCTTTGAGGTTGTGGTTTGTGAGCATTTTTACCGCAGAATTTGTGCCGACAGGCATGAAAATAGGTGTTTCGATGTCGCCATGCGGGGTACGGAAAAGACCGGCTCTTGCTCCGGTCTTTTTATCTTCGTTTAACAATTCGTATGAAAAAAAGTCGCTCTTCAAATTACAAACTCTCCCAAACGTATTCCATCATTGTTTTCCAGTCTTTGCAGAGTTCTTCGGGTTTGAAATAAATCCCGATTTCTCTTTGCGCGCTTTCACAAGAGTCTGAGCCGTGAATTGTGTTGTATTCTTTTGTTTGGGCGAAGTCTGCTCTGATTGTCCCGACTTGTGCTTCATTCGGAACCGTGCAGCCCATCATGTGACGCATTCCTTCGATTGCGTTTTTGCCTTCAACAACCATTGCCACAATCGGTCCCGATGTGATGTAGTTAATCAAATCTTGATAGAAGGGTTTTCCTTTGTGTTCTTCGTAGTGTTTTTCCGCAATTTCCAGTGTGGGTTGGAGCATTTTCAAGCCTACGATTTTGTATCCTTTATGCTCAATTCTTCTGATGATATTACCTATCAATCCTCTTTTTACGCCGTCAGGCTTAATTGCAACAAATGTTTTATCCATCAAAGTCCTCCAATCAAGTCCATTGAAACACAAAATCAATATGTGGACAACCTTTCTGATGGTTATTTATTAAAGATTTCTTTTGTGAAAAAATGTTACAATGAGTTTTTTAAACTAGCATATTTATTTATGTTTGAACTTCATGTAGGAGTGGAAAGATTTAAAACAAAAAAGTAAATGAACGCATTTTTAAAAAAAGTAGCCAAAACAGCTTATAAACTTGGGGACCACAATGATCCCTTGAATGTCGTTTTGACAATTGCATTGTTTAAGGGGATTAACCGCCCTCTCTTCACTATGATGGACAAGAAGTCCGATAAGCAAACAAAAAAGTATGCTGCATTTCGTGAGGGTTTGACAGAAGTTATCGCGGCGACGACATATATCGTTACGAACAAAACTCTTGTTAAGCCTTTAACAAAGCTTTTGACAAAAAAAACAGGCGGACACGCAGGAAGAATTGAAAACGCACTTGAGTTTTTCTGTGTCTGTTTGAGTGCAGCGGTTTTGATTCCTGCTGTTTGCAATCTCACCCTCAAGCCGATTATGGGCGCTGTCCAAAAACTAAAGAAAAATAAATCGCCCCAAGATACTAATAAATTAAACATAAAAGAACCTGAAGTTGCTCCCCCGAAAAAAGAAGACACCTTCAAAGCTTTATCCAAAGGCCCGAATAGCCTTTTGAGTGAACTTCAGATGAAATACCCTTCAAATCAGGGAGGGCTTAAGATATGATTACCGGATTTGTAAACGCAATTTCAAAATCAGGTTTCCAAAACCTTATCCAAAACACAACCGCTCAAGTTTCGATTGAAACAGGGCTGAAAGCGGCGGGACGCCCTGCATTCACATTGATGGACAAAAACGTTGATAAGGAAACCAGAAAATATGCTGCTACAAAAGAACTTTTGTATCAGGTTTTGTGTCTGGGAATTTATCTTGCAATTATTCCTCCGATATTCAAGAAAACCAGCTTTAAAGTATTTAAAAATGTTTGTAATAAGCTTAATAACGAAAAAGAGTTTTTGAAAAAAATCTCCAACGGCAAAATCGAAAACTGCTCGATTAATATGTTCAAAAACGAAGAAGGACTGCTTTCTTTGTACAAGTTGAGCCACATGGAAAAAGCAGAAAGACTTGATCCCAAAAATAAAAATGCTGTGAAATATTTTAAAAAGTTAAAAGATAACCTTGATTTTGAAGGTGCAAACAAAGAAATTTCTGAAAAAATAGTTAAAAATGCAAATGAATTAGAAAAAGGCGATGACTTTTTTAGGCAGTTTTACCTCGGCAAAGGTGGAATTGAGATGGGTTCTATTGCAGGTTCGGTAATAGGTTTGACAATCCTTGCTCCTGAGTTGAGCCACCTTGTTCTCCATCCGATTATGAAAGCGTGCGGGCTTGAAAAAGCCCACCCGAAAAAAACGGAAGCCCAAGAGCAAAAAACTGAAACATTGAATACACAGGCTTAATTTTTCAAAGTCATCAAATGTTTCTTATTTTATGGTATTCTTTAATGGTAAAAGAACCTTTTTTATCGGGCGGAAAAAACTATGAAAATCATTGCAGAAAATCTTGTTAAAGTTTATGGTGACAGAACAGTCGTAAATGACATCAGCTTTGAGGTCAACAAAGGTGAGGTTGTCGGGCTATTGGGTCCTAACGGTGCAGGAAAAACCACAACATTTTATATGGTCGTCGGGCTGGTGAAAGCCAACGGCGGAAAGGTTTTTCTTGATGACAAAGATCTTACAAATGTGCCGATGAACATTCGTGCAAAAGAAGGTATCGGTTATCTTCCTCAAGAAGCATCGATTTTCAGAAAACTTTCTGTTGAGGACAACATAAAACTCGTTTTGCAAATGAACGAGAAACTCAATGAGGAAGAGAAAAAACAAAAACTTGAAGACCTTTTGGTTGAGTTTGGGATGGAAAAGAAAAGAAAGTTCTCTGCGATTTCACTTTCCGGTGGCGAACGAAGAAGAGTCGAGTTGGCCAGAGCCTTGGCGGCAAGCCCTGAGTTTATTCTTCTGGATGAACCTTTCACAGGGATTGACCCTATTGCAATCGGTGAAATCAAAGACAATATTCGAAAACTCTCTGAGGAGAAGGGGCTTGGCGTTTTGATTACCGACCACAACCCGAAAGCGACCCTTTCTATCACGGACAGAGCGTATGTTATTTTTGACGGAAAAATAAAAATTCAAGGTCGCTCGGTTGAAGTTGCGAATGACCCGGTTGCGAAACAATTCTACTTAGGAAAGGATTTTACGCTGTAATGAAAATCCCTAAGATTGAATTACCGATAAAGATTTTTGACAGATATATCACCAGACAGGTCCTTTCTGCTACGCTGGTTTGTATTTTTCTTTTTGTAGTTATATGGATTGCTCCCGAAACTTTGCTAAAGGTAATTAAAAGAACGCTTTCCGGTGATTATACCCCTTGGGTTGCGATTCAGCTTTTGGTTTACGAAGTGCCTAAAATTGTTGGGAAAGCGCTTCCCGTCGGGCTTTTGCTGGGGACTCTTTTTACTTTTGACAAACTCACAAAAGACTCTGAATTGACGGTTCTTCGTGGTATTGGGCTTTCATTTTGGCGTATAGTTTATCCTATAATTATTCTCAGTATTTTTATTTCAGTACTGTGTTTTTCGCTTTATAACACGCTTATTCCATACAGTGAAAAGAAAATTAACGAACTGAAACATGAACGCTATCAGACCCATTTCGTGTTTACCTTAAAAGAAAATCAGGACAACTTGAGGCGGATTATTGTTGTTCCTTCTTATCACGATGACCAAATCAGTCATCCTTTGGTTTTGAATTTTGACTCGAGCCAATACACAGGCACAAGCGTTTTGAGCAGCATAATGCAGGCGGAATATGCTGTCTATACTAAAGATAAGTGGGTTGTTCATAACGTAAAAAAATACGAACTTGCTGAAGACGGCGTTTTCAGAAGTATTAAAAATGTCAAAACGGAAGATGTACTCAACGGTGAAAAGGCAAATGTTGCCTATAAATTGATGGCTTATTCAACGAAAAAAGACCGCGAATTGAACAACGCAGAGATTATTGATTACATAAAAATGCTTAAGGCAGAAAGTCTGAAAGACGAGTATAGGTTTATGCTCAATAAATATCTCCAAAGATATTTCCATTCCGCAATTTGTGTTTTGTTTGCGATTCTCGGATGTTTGTTGGGTTTCAGCAAGCCGAGAGAGCAAAAACTCGTCAACTTTGTAATCGGTATCGGGATTGTTTTTGCATATTACATTACCCTTCCTTTCTTTGATATGTGTGCAGAAAAAGGTATTTTGAGTCCTTACATAACAGCTTCAATTCAACCGATTGCGATTTTGATTGCAATATTTGTGTTTAAACGTCTTAAAGACTTGTAGAAAGGTTTTTCTATGAAAAAATTAAAAGCACTGATTTATATGACTTGTGCGGTTGCAGTTTTTTCTGCTCTATTTGTTTGTGCCGATGTAAAGGCAGAATTGCTCTGCAAAGATTGTAAAAATATCGAAATTATTAACAAAGACGGCTTGTATGTCATTCATATTCCTGAAGCCAGAAAGTCAAAAATAGAACCATACGTTTCTGATGGGCTGGAATATAACAAAGAAATTTTCAAAAAAACGAAGTCTGAATTGGTAATCAATGCAGGATATTTTGACCCGAAAAGCAAAGAGACCTCTTCCTATGTGGTTGTGGATAAAAAAGTAGTTCTCGACCCGACACGAAGCAAAAGCCTGATGACAAACAAGGCGCTCGAACCTTTTATGCCGCAAATTCTTAATAGGACAGAGTTTCGGGTTTTGGATTGCAAAGGGAGAGCCAGATATGAAATTAGCGCCCATAGTGCGAAACCACCTTTTAAATGCGAAATTTTGCATTCCATTCAAGCAGGACCTTTGGTTTATCCCGACTTGAGGATGGAAGAAGAATATTTTGTTGCACAAAAAGACGAAAAGGTTGTCAGAGACTCAATAACCGCTCTTCAGAAATGCGCAAGAACAGCAATTGGTCTCAAAGGCAACGATATTTACATAATCATTGCGACTGTTGAAAATAAGCTTACATTGCCAGAGTTAGCCGAAATTTGCAAGGATTTGAAATTGGACAAGGCAATGAACTTTGACGGCGGCGGGTCAACTTCTTTAAACTTTGCAGGCACAAATTCAAAAGAATTTAAGAATCTTGAAATAACTTCTGATAAAGATAGAAATGCCAGAAAGCTGAAATCTTTTTTGGTTGTTTATTAATCCTTTCAAAAGGGCATTATACCTTTGGAAAGGTGTGATGATTATGTTTGAAAAATTTAAAGAATTTCTTAAAATGTGCGCCTTTATTTGTCAAAAAGGCCTTTCGACAATGTTTGGGACGTACTAAAACATTAAAAAACCCTCTCAATTTTTAAGAGGGCTTTTGGTTTTTGTTTGAACTATTTTGTAAGTTCTTTCACAAAATTCGGGAGAGCGAATCTTGCGATGTGATATTCTTTGTTGTAAATTTTGCACTCTTTTGTGATTTTTTCTGCTCTTGCTTCATCGATGTAATCAAGAGGTTTAACCGTGGCTGAACAGAAGCACCAAGACCAGTATCCGCCCGGATAAGAAGGAATCGGTCCTGTGAATGTATCAACGATCGGGAACACTTTTCTCAAAAGCGGATACATCATTTTCATTTCGTGTTGGTTTATGAACGGAGATTCAGACTGGGCCGCCATAATGCCGCCCTCTTTGAGAGCTTCTTTGACGTTTGTGTAAAATTCTTCTGTGAAAAGGCCTTCTCCCGGACCCATCGGGTCGGTCGAGTCAATCAAAATGACATCGTATTGCGCTTTTTTGTCTTTGATAAATTCGATTGCGTCTTCGATTCTAACTTCGACTCTGGGGTCGTCCAAGCCGCATGCGATTGTCGGAAGGAACTCTTTGCAAACATCCACGACCATCCCGTCGATTTCGCACAAAACAGCTTTTTTAACCGTGTCGTGTTTCAAGACTTCTCTGATTGTGCCGCCGTCACCGCCGCCGATTACCAGAACGGATTCAGGTTTTTTGTGGCTCATCATCGGGATATGAGAAATCATTTCGTGGTAGTAAAATTCATCGCGCTCAGTGGTCATCATCAATCCGTCGAGGGTCAAAACCCTGCCCATTGATTCTGTTTCGAAAACATCCACTTTTTGAAACTCGGATTGCCCGCTGAAAAGTGTTTCTTTTACGGTCATGCAGCAGCCAAAGCCTTCTTTGCTCAATTCACAATATTTCATATCCAACATTATTTAATTCCTCTTTTGACTATTCAATGTTAGAAAATTATATCATGAAAATTTGTGAAGAAAGACTTTTATGTTATCATTGATTTTTAACTAAAATAGAAGATAGATTATGTTTAAATGTTTTAAGAATTTTAGAAATACATTTATATATAAATTGGTTGCAATTATTTCCATTCTATATTTTTTGATATATGTCTTAACTTCTTATTTTTTTTATATAACAATAATGCCGAGTAATGGATTTTTTCCACTTCTTATTCCTGTTTCGTATATGCTGTTTAAGTCTGTTATTGTGTTTGAATTATTTTTTTTTCTAGTTGTTATTTTAGCTTTTTTGTTTTTTAGCAGAGATGGAGAAAATATTAAACATCATAAGATTTTTTTAATTTTTGACTTAGGGCATATTCTTTTAGTCATGATGACTATTGTATCTCTTTTTTTTACATTGCTGGATTTGCCTAGGTTAGGATAAAAATGCCGTAAGTTTCTTTACGGCATTTTTTATTGAATAAAAAAGGTTCTATTTTGTCATGTTATAGCTTATGCCTGCGTCTTTCATTCTTTTCAAAGCTTCTTTGATTTGCTCGACGGGTTTTGTCAATGCAATCCTGAAGAACCCTTCACCGCAAGCACCGTAGCCGTTCCCCGGAGGTACTACAACGTGTGCCTTTTCGAGCATAACAGTTACAAACTCTTCTGAAGTAAATCCTTCAGGAACAGGCAACCACAGGTAGAATGTCGCTTTTGACGGCTCAACATTCCAGCCGAGTTCTCTCAGACCTTCTTCCATAACTTCTTTGCGCTGCTTGTACATTTCGTTAAGTTCTTCAATCTGTTCCACAGGTGCGTTGTAAGCTTCGATGGCTGCATCTTGGATGGCTTTGAAAGTACCTGAGTCAATGTTGTTTTTGATTGTGCCGAGCGCTTTAATTGCTTGTGAGTTACCACAAACAAA
>CAZIVG010000073.1:0-7962 GCA_964542595.1 uncultured Muribaculaceae bacterium
AGTTTATTTCACCTGTTTTTAAAACAATCGGCAAAAGTTCATCCGCTCTGTTTAAGTTTGAAATTGCTTTTAATGATTCGTAGAAAAAATCATCGACTGCTTCATCTTTATATCCCAAAATGCGGGCATGATGTGCGTATGCGGCAATTCCTTTCACTCCAAAAAGAATCAGTGCTTTTAGGCTTCGGATGTCTTCGTTACAGTCCCAAACTGTTTTTACATCAAAATCAAAATTGCAAGTTCTTGCGATTTTGGCTTCGCGAACAAGCTTTGCAATTGATTGATTGTCAAAGTTTACGTTCGTGATTGTTGTAAAAAGCCCGTTTATCAAACGATTTGTATTTTCTTCATTTTTTTGAGCGCAATTTGCGAGTTCTATCAAACTGCTTGTCAATTCATCTTGCAAATTTGCCGTGTCTGCTTTTTTGCCGCAAACTCCCTGTTCCATTGTACAGCCTGTGCCGCAAGCCGTTTGTTCACATTGAAAACAAAACATTGTCATAATTTTTCTCCTTAAATTAGTTCGCCGTCGATTGAAACGGTGTAATCTTTTATCGTAATATTTTTGTCACTCTTGTCCATAGCCTCTCTGGCTATCATTTCCACTCCGCCGCAGCATGGAACTTCCATGTGGACAATTGAAAGTGATTTTATATTTTTTGTTTTGAAAATTTCCGCAAGTTTTTCCACATAAGAATCAAGGCATTCATCAAGCTTTGGACAAAAGATGACAAGAACCTTTCCTTTGAGAAATTTTCTGTGAAAATCCGGATAAGAAAATGCCGTACAGTCCGCTGCAATTACCAAATCTGCACCTTCAAGGTACGGCGCGTTCGGATTAAGTAGTTTTAATTGAATTGGCCAGGTTAAAAGCTCTGATTGGGGTTTGTAATCTGAACTATTGGTCGCTGATGAGTTTCTTTGAATCGTTTTTTGCATAGTGCCCGGACAGCCGCAAGGAAGTTTTTCCTGTTGTCTTGCTTTGACCTGTTCTTCGTCATAAGCCTCAGCCTCTCGTTCAACGATTTTTATTGCGTCAAATGGGCAAGATTTCAGACAATCACCCAATCCGTCGCAAAAAACCTCATTTATAAGTTTCGCTTTGCCGTCAACTATCTGCAAAGCACCCTCGTGGCAATCAGGAATGCATTGACCGCAGCCGTTGCATTTTTCTTCATCTATTTCGATAATTTTTCTTTTCATATCAAAACCTCCATTGGTTGATAAGTTCAGTATAAGTTGCTATGATGACAAAGTCCGTTGCAAATGCAACATTTTTAGGAGTTGTAAAATATGAGTATTTTTGAAGGTATTGAAGAAAGCCAAAAAGACGCGCTTTTCAGCTGTTTGCAATCTGTTAAAAAAAGTTATCTCAAAGGTGAAATAATTATTGATTCAGGCGAAAAAATTACTTCGGTGGGATATGTTTTGGATGGAAATATTCAAATTTCAAAAGATGATTTCAGCGGAAACAAGGTAATTATCGGACGAGCATCAAAAGGTGAAACCTTCGCAGAGGCATTTGTTTGTGCAGGTATTGAAAAAAGCAAAATCTCTATTGAGGCTTTGGAGGATTCGCAAATCCTTTTCCTGGATTTTAAAAGAATCTTGAATGTTTGTTCAAATTCCTGTCCTTTCCACAAAAAACTTATAGAGAACATAATAAAAGTTATTGCGCAGAAGAATCTGTTTTTGCAGGAAAGAATAGAACTTCTGTCAAAGAAGACTTTGAGAGAACGTATTTTTTATCTTTTGAATAAAGAAAAAGCGAAATGTGGCGAAAGCATATTTGAAATACCTTATTCAAGAGAACAAATGGCTGAATTTTTAGGTGCAGACAGGAGTGCGCTTTCTAGAGAATTGTCTGCTATGCAAAAAGCGGGTTTGATTGACTTTCACAAAAACTCTTTTAAGGTTTATCAGGACTGAGTTTTTTGTCTTTGGTTGCGCCTGTTTTGTCAGAAATGAATGTGGCAATCAGCGGAATGAAAATGTAATATATTCCCCCGAGAATCAAGACAGGTTTTGCAATTTTGATGCCTTCGACATATTTTTCAAGATTCGGCAAATCTTTGTTGATAGCTTTGAACTTTTTGATGAATTTTTCCGTTGGTTTGCTCAAAGCATAATTCGCCGCGTAACCTCCCGTTAAACAAAGACCTGTAGAAATCAGAGAGTTGTAAATTAACGGTTTTTTTCGATTCTCTTTAATTTTTTTACTTTTTGCTGTTTGTTGAACAAATGTGAGCGTCAGCAAAACGTCTGTTAATGACATAATGTGTTGGGCAAAGTTTGTGTCTTGGAGTTTTTTTGAAGCTTCTTGTAAAGGCTTTTTGTCGATGATTTTTCCGATGCCTTTTGCAATCATTTCAGTTGCGCTGTTATAAATCCCCTTGAATGAGATTACGTTTGCTTTCGTTTTTGCGGTCGAAATCGGTTTTTCGACGGATGTAACAGCCTCAGGCGTTTTCTTCTTCGGACTAAGGATTTTGTTTAATCCCAACATAAGAGGTGGTATCAATGCACAGGTTAAAATCGACTTCGGAATTGCAATCACAAGACCGCTTCCCAGTTTAAACAACTGAGTTACGAAAGAATAGCTTTTCGATGTTTGAAGCTGTGAAGAGGTGCCTTTGAGATTCTTTATTGTTGATTTTTTCAGGAACTTGGAAGGGAGTTTATCGATTTTTTCGACTGCATCCGCAATCGGTTTTGATGCCGCAAACATTATCAAATAGCTTGTGATGCTTGAGGCGAATGATTTTGAACAAGCATATTTTTTGTTTTCCCTGTCTGTTTTAGGCGTCAGGGCTATTGCTGCCGGACGCGCCAAAAGAGACAGTCCCAATGTTACCCTTGCCGAAAACAAAGTGCCGTTGTCCGCCGCAAATTTTAAACTTTTCAATAGCAGTTTGTTGTTATAAATCCCTTTAAAAGACGGCGTCGTATTTTGATTTGTAATTGCATTAATTTTCATCTATCTTAATTAGATAACATACATAGAAAAAAGTAAATTAACAGATGAGCGTCAAAGAATTTTTGAAAGCTGAATTGAGCGGATGGAAAAGAGCTGAAGTGACTTTTCTGGTGATTGTTTTTGGGATAATTTTTGTTAATGCATTCATCTTAAAAGACAGTCTTATCGCTGTTATTTCTGCTGTATGCGGGATTCTTTATTCCACAATCGCAGGCAAAGGCAAGGTTTCTTGCTATTTTTTCGGGCTGATGGGGACATCTTGCTATTGCTGGCTTTCTTATCAAAACGCCTTGTGGGGCAATTTGATTTTGTATATGTGTTATTACTTTCCGATGCAGATTCTCGGGATATTTGAATGGAAAAGGCATCTGAATAAAACTACAAAAGAGATTGTTAAAGTGAGAATGTCCAAAATGCAGGCTTTAAGACTGATTGTTTTTGCGTTTTCTGCATGCGTTTTCGCTGTTTTTCTCATAAGATATTTCAAGGGCAGCAGCCCTGTCTGTGACGGAATAACAACGGTTTTATCCTTGTTTGGTATGTATTTGACGGTGAAAAGGTCAATCGGGCAATGGATAATCTGGATTATAGTGAACGGACTTTCTTCAATCATGTGGCTGAATCTCGTTCTTCACGGCGCAAAAACATATTCGACGTTTATAATGTGGGTTGTTTATTTTATTTTGTCTGTATATTTCTTTTTTACTTGGCATAAAGAGTTGAAGGGCGCTTGAAGGCTGCAATTATTTCTTTTCTGTGCGGCAAACGGATAAGTTGTTGTAATATTTCAGATAAACAGCTTTTTCATTTGAGTCAACAAACGCCATCCCGTTAATTTGTACCGAGGTTTTCACGTCAGGATAAATCATTGCGTTGAGGAATTCTTTTTGCTGAGCAGGGCTAAAGCTGCATGTGGTAATGTATTTTCCACGCTTCCATTCATTTGTTTCGACGTAAATGCAATTTCCGCTTCCGTCAGGTGCAAAACCTTTGATTTCGTATGTGTTGTTGGAGTTGTATTCAAGGTTGAATTTCGATTCTGAAAACGGTTTACAGATAGAAAAGTTCTGTTTAAATTCTTCAGAATACTTTGAATGAGCAAACGCCATGCCCGAAGCGCTCGAAACAATAATCAAAAATGTTAAAACTGTCTTTTTCATAACAATTTTATAATAACATATTTAATGCACATTTCTAAAGTATGCCACCACCGCGTACAAAAACAATATTGCAACGAGTGCAATCGAGACGAGACAACCCGTAAGAATGCCGTTTGCAATTTTGTCTGAGCGAACCAGCGCGCCTTCTTCGCTTTCTTTTAGGTTGAAATTGAACCTTTCCAGGGTCAAGTCAGAATCGGTTTTTCTTTCTCTTTCGAACCTGAAAACATATCTTGTAAAGGCTTCTTTTTCGATTGTTTGGACGTGTCTGAGCCTCGAGTAGGCCAAAAGCATTCTGATTTCGTAACTCATTTCTTTTATGAAACAGTCAGCCGAAAAGTTTTTGTCCTTTTCTTTTCTTAGTGTATATTCTGCGTCATCGCAGTAAAACTCGAACCAGCACCAACTGTCCTCTTCGAAAAACCATTCACGTTTTGTTGAAGGTTCGAAGATTACTTTCTTGCAAAGCAGTGTGTAGCAGTATTCTTGCTGTTTTAGATATTCTTGTTTTATATCGTGATGCTTTTCGTCCATTGCATTATTCTATAACACTTTTCGGGACTTTTAAACTGCTTTGGCGGGTAAAGTTTATTGATTACATTCAATCGTGAAAAAAATCACATTTAAATATGATTTGATTTATTAAAATTTACAAAAAATATTTATAGAGTGAAAGCCCGTGTGCGCGGATTTTTAATTGTATCTTATTATTAATGATTGTAAAAACAACACTTGCAATTTAATTTTTATTGGGTTATATTAATAGTGAATTATTTCACGATAAAGGAGAAATTACACTATGGCAACTAAAAAGCAAGCCGAAACTGAAAAACTGGAAAAGGCTTTCACAAAATCAACTGAGGTGAAAACTCAAGACGATTTGAAATTAATCATTGAAAGAGCAAAAAAAGCACAAAAAATCTATGCTACTTTTACTCAAGAACAAGTAGATAAGATTTTTAAAGCGGCGGCTACTGCGGCTGACAAAATGAGAATCCCTCTCGCTCGTATGGCTGTTGAAGAAACAGGCATGGGCGTTATGGAAGACAAAATCATCAAAAACCACTACGCTGCAGAATATATTTACAACAAATACAAAAATTGCAAAACTGCCGGCATCATCGAAGAAGACAAAGCAAACGGTATCAAAAAAGTTGCTGAGCCTATCGGTGTTATTTCTGCAGTCATTCCGACTACAAACCCGACGTCAACAGCTATTTTTAAATCATTAATCGCTTTGAAAACAAGAAACGCACTCGTTTTCTCTCCTCACCCGAGAGCAAAAAAATCAACAATCGCTGCAGCGAAAGTTGTTCTTGAGGCTGCTGTTGAAGCAGGCGCTCCTGATGGACTTATTGCTTGGATTGATGAGCCGACTGTTGAACTTTCAGGCGCTTTGATGCACCACGAAGATATCGATATGATTTTGGCTACAGGCGGTCCCGGCATGGTTAAAGCTGCTTACTCTTCAGGCAAGCCGGCTTTGGGCGTTGGACCCGGAAACACTCCTGCGGTTATTGACGAAACTGCTGATGTCAAAATGGCTGTTTCTTCAATCCTTATTTCAAAAACATTCGACAATGGTATGATTTGTGCTTCTGAGCAATCAGTCATCATCGTTAAAGATGTTTATGAAGATGTTAAAAAAGAATTCGTTTTGAGAGGCGCTCATATCCTTTCAAAGGCAGAAAAAGAAAAAGTAGCTAAAACAATCATCGTTGACGGAAGATTGAACGCCGGTATCGTTGGTCAACCTGCATACAAAATTGCTGAAATGGCAGGCGTTACTGTCCCTGAAGACACAAAAGTTCTTATCGGTGAAGTTACTGATATCTGTGAAGAAGAATCTTTCGCTCACGAAAAACTTTCACCTGTTTTGGCAATGTACAAAGCAAAAGACTTTAATGAAGCTGTTCAAATGGCTTATGACCTTGTTGACTTTGGCGGCGCAGGCCACACATCTGTTCTTTACACAGATGACAGATATTCTGAAAGAATCGAAGCTTTCGGTTTGAAACTTCACACTTGCAGAATCTTGATTAACACTCCTGCTTCTCAAGGTGGTATCGGTGACTTGTTCAACTTCAAAGTTAACCCGTCATTGACACTCGGCTGCGGTTCTTGGGGCGGCAACGCAACAAGCGAAAACGTAGGCGTACAACACTTGTTAAACATAAAAACTGTTGCTGAAAGGAGAGAAAATATGCTTTGGTACAAAGTTCCCGCTAAAATTTACTTCAAAAGAGGTGCTTTGGACTTGGCTCTCAGAGAATTGCAAGGCAAAAAACGTGCTTTCATTGTTACTGACAGATTCCTCTTTAACTCAGGTATGACAAACGTTATCACTAACGTTTTGGATGAAATCGGCGTAGATTACCAAATCTTCTTCGACGTTAAGCCTGACCCGACTTTGGAAACTATCAACGACGCTATGATGATGGTTAAAGCTTACGAGCCTGATGTGTTCTTGGCATTGGGCGGCGGTTCTTCTATGGACGCGGCGAAAATCATGTGGTTGATGTACGAACAGCCTGAAACTGTATTCGAAGACATCGCAATGAGATTCATGGACATCAGAAAAAGAATCTGTCAGCTTCCTGAATTGGGCAAAAAAGCTGAAATGGTTTGTATCCCAACTACTTCAGGTACAGGTTCAGAAGTTACTCCGTTCTCAATCATTACAGACGAAAAATCAGGTGTTAAATACGCAATCGCTGATTACGCTTTGACTCCGAACGTAGCTGTAATCGACCCTAACCTTGTAGATTCAATGCCTAAAGGCTTGACGTCTGTTTCAGGTTACGACGCAATCACTCACGCAATTGAGGCTTATGTTTCAATTATGGCAACAAACTTCACAAACTCAAACGCTTTAGAAGCTTTGAAATTGTTGTTCAGATATTTGAAACGTTCATACGATGGCGGCAAAAACGATCCTATCGCAAGAGAAAAAGTTCACTACGCTGCGACTATCGCGGGTATGGCTTTTGCTAACTCTTTCTTGGGCATTTGCCACTCTATGGCTCACAAATTGGGTGCTATGTTCCACGTACCACACGGATTGGCTAACGCATTGTTAATCAACCAAGTTATCAAATACAACGCGACAGACAAACCGACAAAACAGGCAGCTTTCCCGCAATACAAATTCCCTTGCGCTAAAGCTAAATACGGTCAAATTGCTGATGAACTCGGACTTGGCGGTAAAACTGACGACGAAAAAGTTCAATTGCTTATCGATGCGTTGACTCAAATGAAAAAAGACCTCAACCTTCCGATGTCTATCAAAGAATTCGGTATCGAAGAGAAGGAATTCCTTGCGAAGCTTGACGAAATGGTTGAACTTGCATTTGACGACCAATGTACAGGTGCAAACCCAAGATATCCGTTGATGTCTGAAATGAAGCAGTTGTACCTTGATGCTTACTACGGAAGACTTTAATTTCTGTAAATTGCAATAAAAATAAAAGACCCTCTGAAAAATCAGTAGGGTCTTTTTGTTTGTTCAAAATTAGGCCACAGTTTTTGAGAACAGTTTTATTATAACCACTCCGGCTAGAATGAATGAGATTCCGATCATTGCAGCGGGATCAAGCGCCTGTTTGTGAATAACCCAACCTGCAATGGCTATTCCTACGATTCCTACCCCTGACCAGATTGCATAAATTATGCCAGTCGGTAAAACATTGAGACAAAGGCTCATCATGTAAAATGCAAGTGCATACCCCAGAACCACAAGGATTGAGGGAAGCAGAACTGTGAAGCCGTTTGTGTCCTTCATGAATGTCGTGGCAAAAATCTCTGCTATGATTGCAATCGATAGAT
>CAZIVG010000074.1:0-7912 GCA_964542595.1 uncultured Muribaculaceae bacterium
CGTGTATAATGATTTTATGATAGAGGAATATAAAAAATACCTTGAAAAACTTCAGGGTCATCTGAACAATTTCTTTGCGCAGCAAAAATCTTATATTTTCTGCAAAGAAGGCTGTTCAAAATGTTGCGAAAAAGGGATTTACCCGTTCACTGAACTTGAGTTTGAATATATGAAATCCGGCATTGAAACTTTAAGCGAGCCTCAAAAAGAAGCTCTTCTTGAACGCATAAAAGATTCAAAAGAGGAAAAATCAAAACTCCAAAAAAATGAGAAGTTCTTTCATGCCTGCCCGTTCCTTGAAAACAAAAAATGCATCCTTTACGACTACCGTGCAATCGAATGCAGATGTTATGGGTTGAGCCGCTATTTTGTGGATGAGGAAGGCAATGAACATTACACACTGCCGGCATGTGTCGATGAGGGGTTGAATTACAGCAACGTTTTTGACTTTGAGAAAAACCGTTTTTCTCAAGAGTTGGTTGACGGATTAGGACTGAACCCTGAGGAGAATGCGGAACCACAGTTTTACAATCTGGGACTTACTTTTTTGACAAGGTCGTCGTTTGCTCAAGGATTGGAGTTTGGCGAATCAAAAGCACTTATGGACTGGTTTGATTAATATTTTTTTCCAATCAAAGCCAAATGTGCCTCCTTCTCAAAACAATCGTTTAAGGGACTGAGTGGAATAGTTTCTTTGTATCTTTTTTCAAGTGCCAAAGAAATCAAATAATCGGCAAAATGGGAGTTTTTCGGTAAGAACGAACCATGCAGATATGTTCCGAAAACATTTTTGTATCTTGCACCTTCTGTCTTATCCTCGCCGTTGTTTCCGTTTCCGATTTCAAGCACAGCAAGAGGCTTTGTTTCACCCTGAAGATAAGTCAGCCCACTGTGGTTTTCAAAACCTACGAGAGTTTCAGGTTCCACAAAACCACACTTGGCCGTGACGTTTCCTATGAATCTTTTGTCACCGGCAGTTGTGTAAGCATCGAGAAGACTTATCCCTTCTAATCTTTGTGCGTTATGCGGTTGATAATAATGTCCCAAAAGTTGGTAGCCACCGCAGATTGCAAGAAAAACCGCATTCGAATCTCTTGAGTCTTGAAGAGCATTTTTGTGTTTTTGCAACTCTTTCGAGACTTCAATTTGCTGCTGATCCTGCCCACCACCCAAAAAATATAAATCATACTTTTTCGCGTCAATAGGTTCAGAAATATCGATTGGGTCGATAACTGCCTCAATTCCTCTCCATTCACAGCGTTTTTTTATTGTCAGCACATTTCCCCAATCCCCGTAGATGTTCAACAGTTTGGGATAGAGGTGTGCGATATTAAGCTTCAGATTATTCTTTTCCATTTCTTAATTATGCCAAAAAATAGCATATTAAACAAATTATATTTCGTAATCCATCCCATGCTTCTCAAACAACGAATTAAAAAAATCTTTATTTTCTATAACTCTTTCTCTGGTCAATTCCATCCCAAAACCCTCACCAAAGTCTTTCGGACCGCTGGGGATTCTGTTTTTTATAATTATATCGATATATTTTTGGGTCAATTCATTTGTCTGCTTAAGGTTAACACCATTATCTTTCCATAATCCATAATGTTTTATTCTTTTCAAAATATCTTGTGCTTCATTTTTACAATCAATTAACTCTGTCGCTTCATTTTTTGAAATTGACTCCAACATTTCCTCAACCGAAAATTCGTCATGATCAGGGACAAACTTGTACTTTCCGTGGAAAATAACGGCTTCAGGCATAGACTGAATACAAATAGAGTCCAGATTGTTCTCCATCATTTCAATGACACTCACGAGCCTCAAAATTTCACCGAATTTGTGTTTTTTTTGATAATCATCGTTTACATCAATTCTGTTTCCATTTATGAATTTACCGCCAAGATTTATGCTCAAACTCTCCCGCCCCAAGCCTTTAACGGGCTTACCTTGGTTGAAATTTAACTTATAATTATCAAGATAAAAAATATGTTCCTCATGTGATAATTGCGGTTCCGAAACTACTTTCACTTCTCCGATATTGGTTTGTATGGTCAAATTCTCAGGCGTTTTGACTCCTTTTTCATCAGTTTTAAATTTTAGAGCCCCAAAGTTTTTATTTATATAAGAATTCTGTTTGTAATACTTGTAATGACTTGAAATCTTCATATTAAAAATAAAACCCGAAAAAATTATTTTTTGCCCAGATTTGTTATAAAAAAAGACCCCGAATTTCTTCGGAGTCTTCTTTGTTAAAACTATGAAAAATTAAGCAGAAGCGCCTGATTTTTCAATGATTTCTTTTTCAACGTTAGTCGGAACTTGCTCGTATTTAGAGAATTCCATAGAGAATGTGCCTCTACCTTGAGTTTTTGAACGGATGTCTGTAGCATATCCGAACATTTCAGCAAGAGGAACAACCGCTCTGATTTTTTGGATTCCTGTACCTTCGATAATTTCCATACCTTCAATACGTCCACGTCTTGAAGAGATGTCACCGATGATATCCCCTGTATTTTCTTCAGGAACTTCGATTTCAACTTTCATCATAGGCTCAAGGATGCAAGGTCTTGATTTTCTCACACCTTCTTTAATCGCCATAGAACCGGCAATTTTAAACGCCATTTCAGAAGAGTCAACATCGTGGTAAGAACCATCGTAAAGTTCAACTTTAACGTCAATCATCGGGAATCCTGCTAAGATACCGCCCTCAAGCGCTTCTTCCATACCTTTTCTTGCAGGTTCGATGTATTCTTTCGGAATAGAACCACCGACGATTTTGTTTTCGAATACGAAGCCTGCATTTTCTTCAGCAGGAGCGATTCTGATTTTAACGTGACCGTATTGACCTTTACCACCTGATTGTCTAACGAATTTGGAGTCTTGATCAGCGTTTCCGCGGATTGTTTCTCTGTAAGCAACCTGAGGTTTACCAACGTTAGCGTCAACTTTGAATTCTCTAAGCATACGGTCAACGATGATGTCTAAGTGAAGCTCACCCATACCTGAGATAATTGTTTGGCCTGTTTCTGTGTCAGATTTAACACGGAAAGAAGGATCTTCTTCAGCCAATTTTTGAAGAGCGATACCCATTTTGTCTTGGTCAGCTTTTGTTTTGGGTTCAATCGCAACAGAGATAACCGGCTCAGGGAATGTCATTTTCTCAAGAATGATAGGTGATTTTTCATCACACAAAGTGTCACCTGTTGTAGAGTCTTTAAGACCAACAGCCGCACAAATGTCACCTGCATATACTTCAGAAATTTCGTTTCTTTGGTCAGCGTACATTTGAACAAGCCTTGAGATACGTTCTTTTTTGCCGTTTGTAGCATTAAGAACATAAGAACCTGCGCTCAATTTACCTGAGTAAACACGCAAAAACGTCAAACGACCTACATAAGGGTCAGTCATAACTTTGAAAGCAAGAGCCGCAAACGGTTCAGTTTCAGAAGATGCTCTTTCTGTTTTTGTTCCGTCTTCGAGTTCACCTTCGATAGCTTTAACGTCAAGCGGAGAAGGCATATAGTTTACAACGTTGTCTAACAACAATTGAACGCCTTTGTTTTTGAAAGCTGTACCACAGCAAACAGGAACGATTTTGTTGTTGCAAACTGCTTTTCTTAAACCGGCTTTAAGTTCTTCAAGAGTGGCTTCTTCACCTTCGAGGAACTTCATCATAAGTTCGTCATCAAATTCAGAAATAGCTTCAACAAGAGCTGTTCTGTATTCTTGAGCTTTTTCAAGCATATCTGCAGGAATTTCTTCGATTTTAATATCTGTACCAAGGTCGTTAGTGTAGATATGGGCTTTCATTTCCATAAGGTCAATGATACCTTTCATCTGATCTTCCGCACCGATCGGCAATTGGATAGGATGAGCGTTTCCGCCAAGTCTGTTTCTTACTTGTTCAACTACACGGTAGAAGTTAGCACCTGTTCTGTCCATTTTATTTACGAATACCATTCTCGGTACTTCATATCTGTTAGCCTGTCTCCAAACTGTTTCAGACTGAGACTGAACACCGCCTACTGCACAGAAAACAGCGACCACACCATCCAATACACGCAATGAACGCTCTACTTCGATAGTAAAGTCAACGTGACCGGGGGTGTCAATGATGTTGAATTGGTGGTTTTTCCACATCGCAGTAACAGCTGCTGATTGGATTGTGATACCACGTTCACGCTCCTGTTCCATAAAGTCGGTAACAGCCGCACCATCGTGAACTTCGCCTAATTTGTGAGTTTTGCCTGTGTAGAACAAGATACGTTCGGTTGTAGTCGTTTTGCCTGCGTCGATGTGAGCAGCAATCCCGAAGTTTCTAACTCGTTCTAGGGGAACTTGTCTTGCCATTGTTTGTTTTCCTTTTTTATTTATATACTACGATTAAACAGCATTGTGCTATCTTCTAAAATTCTCGCATAAAAATGTTTTTTTTTAAAGAAAAAATTAAAAACGCTTTATATTTAATAATACAAAGCGTTTTTGATAAAATTTGTTTAAGGATTTTAGCCTTATTTGTTACGATTCATCATAGCACCGACACCGCTAAAAACGGTCCCGATAAGAAGGAACATTGCACCCATAAACAAAGCTCTTGAAGGCATTGACTTCAAAGGAATAAGCGGGTTTTTAGGCGCTTTTGCGATAAACTTTCTCCACGCATTCGTAAGTCCGTCCAAAACAAAACTCACTGCTGCACCGGCTACCATTTCTGTAGCGGCAAACTTAGCGAAGGATGCTGCTTTGCTCGGCTTTTGTTGCGCAAAAGAAGGATGCGAATCCGTTTTTTTATTCCCAAAGTTTGCGGGACTATTTGAATATAAAGGTGATGCTGTGACAGGTTTTAAAGGTTGAACCATTTTATTTCTCCTTTGTAACTACAAGTATAAACCCTGTAAACATGTTTTTTTGCTATTTCATCGATAAGATGTAACATAAGTTATCAAACCACGATGTTTCGAGTCTGCCAAAAATAGATTTTTTCGTCTTCAAAGTTTTCTTCGTCCCCAAAGGTTATCCCGCCTTCAATGTCTTGGGGTTTGCCAAATTCCGATTCTATCGCAAGTGCATTTTTAATGATGTGTTTTAGGGCAGGTTTGAATTTTTCAAAGTTGTCGGTCGCCAAATTGTCGAATTTTTCGACATTAATTACATCCAGATTTTCATTAAACGTTATGTTTCTTGAAATGTTTTCTTTCTGCTCAACCTCAAATTTGTCTGTTTGGGGGTCATAAGTAAAGATGTAAGGCTGTACAGGGTAGTTTATCTGTCTGTGATTAAAGAGTATTTGGAGAACATTTCTATTTTGAATTTGCCGTCATCATCCTTTGTGTAGGCGGTGAAAATATAGTCACAGGGCTGCTCTTGTTGTACAAGAACAGTCGGTTGAATGTCGTCGTCAGGGATGTTGTGTTCTTTTCTTGAAATAACTGCTCTTTCGTTCCATTTCGATTCTGCAATTCTTTTGATATCGTTAAAAAATTCACGATTGTTGTAATATCCTGTCGGAACAGAATCATAGAGCCCTGCTGCGCTGTAATTCTCCAAATCCTCTCCGTTAAAGGCTGAACGTAGCATTATATTTTTTTTATCAATTCCTGTTTTTTCTATCATTTCGATTATTTCAGTTATTCTTGAAGGCTCTTTTTCAAGATTTTCAAGGTAAGCATGCGGTATTGCAAATGAAGGAGGGATTATTGCGTCAATTTTGCCTTTCTGTTTCAAATCTTCCATTCTCTTTAGGTTCAGTGCTTTTGCGCCTACAGTGTCTGAGGTGTATTCGGAGGATTGGAGCAGTTTGTCTGAATTGAGGAGCTTTTGGACTTTTATTTCTTGGTTTTTTGGGGTGTAGTGAACCTGTGATTTGTCGATTTCTTTGATAGCGGCAAAGTCTTTTTTTGTTTCAAGTTCAACGTATTTTCCAAGGTGTTTTTCAAAATCTTCAAACATTTTTTTATTTGTGATGAATGCGCTGGAATCGGTTTTTGATTTTATTACGGTGGAGTAGTGTGAAAGTTCCTCAAAATTGCCGCCCAATGAAATCAAGCCTACAATATTTGACGGCATAGTTGGAGCGTATATTACTTTAAAATCCTTCACAAGAACGACATAAGGGTTTTTTGAATCTTGAGCTATTTGTGACAGTTCTTCTTGCGAAGCAGGTGAAACAAGCTTTCCTGTTGTTTTTCCTCTTGAAAGAGTTAGTATATCTTTCAGTCCTTTTGTCTTGCGGTTGCACTGTTCTGCTTTGTTGAAAATCGTCTCGTAATCGAGTGTGTAATACTCTCCGTTTTTGTCATCGGTTTTGCCAGTATCCTTGTAAATATATTTGTATTTGAAGGGACCGTATTCTTTCCCCCACAAAACTGAAGAATGAAAAAGCCCGTCACTTCCTTTGTAGCAGGATTCTGTTTTTGGTTTTTTCCAAATGCTCATGTATTCAAGTTCAGGTTTTTCACCAAGCTGTTTTTCATTATCGGTTTTAACGCATAAGGTATCCCCGATCGGATTCACTGTATAGAAGTGAGCCTTAAAGTTCGGTTGAAAAGGTTTGACGGCAGGTACTCTCATAATTTTCCTTTTTTAAATTATTAAAACACCTCAAAAAATAATTTGTTATCTTTGAAGTTATAATGTTACAATTAATACGAAAAGGAGTTATTTATGGACGAAAAACATTTAATATTGGAACAGTACAGGATTTATACAGAAATGAAAGAGAGATTCATCGACCGTTCTTTTATGATAAACAGATTTTTTCTTATATTTTCTGCGATATTTTTGTTCTCACTTATCTTCATAAAAATGATTGCACCGGCGCAATATGGCCTGCTTTTGGCCTTGGAACTTTTCGGAATAGCCTCATGCGTAATGTGGATTTCGAATCAAGACGCTTATTCGACAATCATAAAAATCAAATATAACGCGGTAATCGAAAAACTCGAAGAATCTTTACCCAAAGCTCCCAACAAGGAGGAATACAAGGAATTAACAGATCAAAGAGCGAACAAAAACGTCATCCTCGTAAAAGACATCCAAAAATGGTTCGCAATCCTTTTGATGCTGGTTTTTCTCGCAAACGCGCTGATTGACATTTCAAATTCAATTTTTTCAAGACTTTTTAATGCCGCCTAGAACTAGGTTCTCGGGGCGATAAAATTTAAGGATTTCGCTGTCATAATCTGGTTTATGAATGATATAGAAATCTACACACTTCCGACATGCCCGTTTTGCCTGAAAGCAAAAGCTTTGTTGAAAGATAATTACCTCGATTATATGGAACACGACATTTCACAAAACGAAGAAGAAATGCGAAAAACACTTGCTTTGAAATTCAATATCGAAGGAGGCAGAGCAACTGTCCCGCAAGTGATTATAAACGGAAAACATATCGGCGGATATTCAGAACTGAAAGAGTTATTCAACTCAGGAAAAATGAACAGCTGCCTGGACTGGCAATGTCCTACAAATAAATGTAAAAAAAGGTACTAACCCTTAAACCTCATGCACTGAAGAGTGATAAAGTTCATTTCTTCTTTTGAAATTGTGGTAAAAGTCACAGCCGTGAGGAATTTAAAAACGTTGCCGACCCTTATCGGAGTGGAGTAAACAAGTTCAGCGTCGGATTTAATCTCCTTGCCTTCGAGGAACAACTGGACCTCTAGGCTCGTGTAAGCGCTCATTTGCTTATCTGAAATAAAAGCAATCCCTCTCGCACAGATGTTTTTCGTAGTTGAAATAATCTTTTCAACCTCTGTACCCTCCAGAAAAACCTTCATCGCAAAGTCGGTTTCTATATCCGCTCTGAGATATTCCCGTCTTTGAGAATGTTTTATATTCGATGGAAAAGAAAGCATGTAAAAGGTTTTCGCGTCCAAATAATTGCTGGAAATAATCCTGCTCGTCGCAT
>CAZIVG010000075.1:0-7732 GCA_964542595.1 uncultured Muribaculaceae bacterium
TTTCGAACGCAGATTTGAACCTTTTGTGGTCGGTTGATGATGAAAAATCTGTCGCGTCTGCAAGAAAATTGATTTTGAAACTGGAAGAATTTAAGCCTGTTATCCTTTCTGTGGCAAGGCTAAGAGCGCCTTATATGATTTGCAAATATCTGCAAGAACTTTCAGGCGCGTTTCACCAGTTTTATACATTCTCAAGGGTTTTGACTGACGACAAGGCTCTTTGTGCAGCGAGACTTTCGCTTGTGAAAGCTGTTTCAATCGTAATCAAAACCGCGTTGGGGCTTTTGGCTGTGGATGCTCCCGAGAGAATGTAGAGCGTTTAAAAAAGATTTAAAGCCCTTTTAGTTCTTTCAGAACCTCTTCGACGTGTCCGTCAACTGCGACATTTTCCCAAACTTTTTTAATTTCGCCGTCTTTGCCAATTAAAAAAGTCGTTCTTTTTGCCATAATTTTTTCAGGATTTGCATCATTTAAAACATCATATTCTTTCATTACTTTGCCTTCCGGGTCAGAAAGAAGAATCAAATCAAGTCCGTATTTTTCTTTGAACTTTTTGTGGCTGTCTTGGTTGTCTGCGCTGACTCCGATAATTACCGCTGCATTTTCCAAAAGAGGCAGATTGTCATTGAATGCGCTTGCCTCGATTGTGCAAACCGGAGTGTCATCCATGGGATAAAAGAAAAGGACGATGTTTTGTCCTTCAAAATCCGAAAGGCTGAAATCCTTCTCGCTGCCGTCTTTGTCTGTACCTTTGAGCGTAAATTCTTTTGCTTTATCACCTGTTTGCATAATTTTTTCCTTTCTGTTCTCCATAACAAATTTATGTCTGAAATAATTATTTTTTCATTGGACAGTCGGGTAAAAAATTAGTATAATCAAGGCTATGGAAATCAATGTAGCTTTTTTTAAGTCGCCAATCGGGGTGCTGAAAATTTATTCAAGCGAAAGCTTGCTTCATAAAATTGAGGTCGTAAAAGAACGAAACGACTTTGAGTGTTCGACTTTCAACTACAAAGTTATTGAACAGCTGGAAGCCTATTTTGAAGGACGTTTGCATACTTTTAATCTTCCTGTTTCTTTTGGTGGTGCAACAGAGTTTCAAAAAAAAGTTTATGATGAACTATTAAAAGTGCGATTCGGAAAAACAAAAACTTACAAAGAATTGGCACAAGCAATCGGAAATCCGGGAGCTTATCGTGCGGTAGGGACAGCGTTGTCAAAAAATCCTGTGCCGATTATTGTCCCCTGTCACAGAATCGTGAACTCTAATGGCAAAATCGGTGGCTTCGCTTTGGGCAGTGACTCTAAGAAGTTTTTGCTTGATTTCGAGCGTTATAAAGTTTAGGCGTCTTCTTCTTGTAACTTTTCAGCCAATTTTGATTTTATTGATTTTCTTTTTTTAATAAGTTTTGATGGTTCTTTTTGTGGAACTTTTTTTTCAGTCTTTTGTGTTGAATCATCGTTTTTTTCGTTTACGGATGACTCTTCACCTTCTAGAAAATTACCTAAAACGCAGTTAAGGAGCATCTTTTGTCCAAGATCAAAATTGCCGCTGAATGTGATACTTGCGTCTTTTGTCGGAAGAGTGCTCAAAAATTTCGAAAACTCCTGAACAATGTTTCCAAGATCAGATACATTTGAAACTTTGTTGATTGCTTTTGATACTTTTGCGATTGAAATTTTAAATTCGCAAAGTTCACCTGTTTGCTTATTTTCTGTCTTTTTTGCTTTTTTAGTATTTGTTTTATTTTTTAATCTATCTTTTAGTGACAATTTTCTTCTCCGATTATTTATTAAAATTTCTGTTGTTATAATTTTTGTTGAGTTTTTGAGTAATCAAGTGATCCGATAGTTTTGATGCAAACTCTTTATAGTTTACGCCGATATTTGACTCTGAGTTTATTGAATTTACAGGAACCCCTTTGTTGATTGCGTTCATCATTGTAAGGTAATTGTTCGGAATTTTCCAGTAAACTTTTTGTTTTACAACTTCTTCAATGTCTGAGGTTTTGATTTCTTCGTTTTCCATGTATCTGTTTAGGACAAGTTTTATTTTGTCAGAGCTGTACCCCAGTTTTGTGAAGAGTTCCATGCATCTTTGTGTACTGCGGATTGCCGGCAGATTGACAATCGCAATTAACAATATCAAATCCGACATATCCAGTGCTGTTATTGTTTTCGAATCAATATTTGTGCCGATGTCGATGACGATATAAGAGAATGTTTTTTTCAGTGTGTCGAGAATGTTTTTGATTTGTTGAGCGGTGATTTCTTGGGATTTGTCGATGTTAAGCGGGTCCGCAATCACGTAAAGGCTAGAGTTTTTGTACTGTGAAAGTGTTTTTAAAAGTTCTGACTCATCGAGGTTTTGGATGTTGTTCGCTACATAATCCATCGCAAAAGGAGGGTTCATGTCCAAAAACGTGGCAACATCACCTAGTTGAAGATTAAGGTCAATCAGTGCAACCTTTTCCTTTGACATTTGCGCAAGTTCCATTGCCAGGTTAACCGCAATCGATGTTTTTCCGATTCCGCCTTTGTTTGAGAAGGTGGAGATGATTTTGCAGGATTGTGAAGGTTCCTCGTTATTAAAATCGTTTAAAAGGTTTTTTAATGTTTCAATAAAATCTGTTTTTATAAGTGGTTTTGTTATGAATTCTTTTGCGCCACTTCTCATTACTTTGATGATTACTTCGGTTGAAGTTTTGTTCGAAAGAGTTGCTATTGCTGCATTTTTGTTAGCTGCTTTTATTTCTTTTATTATATCAAGAGCCTGTTCTTTCAAGTCAGAAATATCCAGAAGAACTATGCAGTTTTGTGCTTTTTTCGCGGATTCAATCCCGAGGTTGTGGTCAAAAAACTCGCTGATTGAGTCTTTAATTTCTTGATATTCTTCTATTTCAGACAGGTAGTTTTTTATTATGTTTCTGGAATTTTCTTCCTTGTCTATAATTATGATATTTGTATTTTGACCCATAAAAAACATCCTTTTCTATCAAGACCTTACTCACTATGACTATTATACAGTAAAAACAGTCGAAAATGAAAACAGAATCGAAACAAAAGGATATTTTTTCTAGACCAAAATCTCGTTAAATTAATTTTTTTAATAAACTAATTAATAGTTGTCGTTTTTGTTAGGCTCAACACAAATATAAACAGGAGCCAACTCCGACAATCCGGCAATAAAACTTTCAAAAAACCTGCAAATTACTTCCTTCAACATTAAAGACTTCCTTTCACACGATGGTTATTTAATTCATCTAATTAGGCCTTACATTTTCGCTTCGAGTCTTCGAGCATCAAATGCTTACCTTTTCGATATTACCTTCACATGTATATAAAAACACTTTGTGAAGAAAAATTGCCATACTTCTCGCTTTTTGTTAACTAATCTTCATACATTTTCTCAGGGCCTTTTTTACAAGGTCACTTTAAAAGTGTAATAAATATACTAACAAATTTTATAAGTTTTGACAAGTGAATCAATCTTATATATTTTCTTAATTTTTCTTAATTTTTGTTATAGCTATAGCAAAAAATCGCTTTCACAGGTTTTTGAAATCGTGATGTTAAATTTAATCAATTTTAATAATAGAATGTCCGTGTCACTTCATCCTGTGCGTTTTCAGCCTTCTTTCGGTTTAAATGCTCAGGCTCAAGGGCGTGATGTTTTCGAGTTTTCTAAAAAAACTGATAAGCCTGATAAGCCGTATGATGATTTTCTTTCTTCACCTAAGAATCTTATGCTCAAAAGAATTTTAGATTCGGTTGCTGACAAAGATTGCTTTTTGGGGTGCGGAAACAGTGCAGTTGTTTATAAAATAAAAGAAACACCTTATTGTATAAGATTCCCCAAAGGACAAAAGAGTCTTGAAGTTACGAGGATGACAACGAATTTGAGTGAGAAAGATAAAATCAACCACGTGGTTGCTCGTTTTCCCAGGGGAATTTCTTTGATGAAGACTATTGAAGGTTTTCCGCTTGCCGTCAGTGAAAGTAACAAAAAAATTAAACAAAAAGAATTGAACAACATTGTTGAGAATCTCCCTGTTTCTGCATTTCACGGGCTTTTTAAGCAAGTCTGTCACGCAAAAGATAACAATATGATGTTTGATTGCAGCGCGATGAATGTGATCGTAAATCCCGAAAAGAAAACACTTACTGCGATTGATTTTTACGAAATGGACCCTAAATATCCGGAGGATGTAAAAGTTCTATCTTACATGTTTGAGGCTTTGCAATCTTGCGAGAATGCGAAAAAAATAGCAGGTAAAATTGTTTTAGGCGCTATGGAAGAACTAAAACCGGGGAAGGTGCCTTGTTTGAATATTGATGATTTTAAGTTTGTAAAATTCGTTTCTTCTCTTCAGTACAAATGTTCGCAACCGCCTGAGGGGTTGGATGAAATAGCTGATGCCCTTGTAGAATTGGAATGTATGAAGTTGCAAGAACTCATCGGTGATGATTCTTTGGAATTAAAAAAGGATCTTGCTTCAAAACTTGAAGAAACAAAATCCTTAATTGTGAAAAATTTGATTAATTAGACTTATTTTTGATTGTAGAGAACTTTTGTCGATGAAAGTCCGCCTTTTTCTATTCCTTCACATCCGCCGGGTTTGAAGACATTTCCATTTGCTGTTCCGCCGAAACCTTGGAACGTAAACAGATCATAGCCCCATTTGTTCGGCCCTTTCATTCCGTTTACATCAACAGCAAAAATAGGAGTAGTTGAAGAATAAGATATGAATATCATTCCGTCTGATGTGATCCAGGCTTGTCTCGTCTTAAGACTGGTTGAACTGAATCCCGGGCACCCGCTTGCTGACAACTCATTATATCTATTGCTTTTGTCAGCATTATTCTCTTTTATAACCTCTTCATATCCTTTGTAGTCAGGAATGCACCCGTTAGCGTTACCGTTAGTCGCACAGTGTTTTGCAAGGTTTAATTCACTTGTCATAAGACTCATTAACTTTGCGCAGTCTCCTGTCGGACGGCTTTTGTATCCCGGCGGGTACTCATATTTTTTGCAGAAATCTTTCCCGTCTGCTTTTTCATATTCTACACATTTCGCTGCATTTTCTCCCTTGTTTGGGTCAACCTCAAAGTAATAACACCTCAATGGATAGCCATATTCTGCTTCTCCTTTCAAGTAGACCTGATTAAGCACAGACATTGCTTTTCTCAGTGCCGTTTGGTTTTGTCTTATATTTGCATTGTTTATGAGGCTCGGGATTGTTATGGCTGCTATTACCCCGATAATCACAAGTGTGACTAGGATTTCGGCCATTGTGAACGCAAAAAATCTGTTTTTCATAATTTAGTAACTCCGGTTTCTAATTAAATTAATAATACATTATAATCACCAACATAACAATCGGTTTTATGTTTTTAACAATTCATCTTAACAGAGTATTTAGTGTTAAGTTCTTGCGCAACACGTAATTTATAGTACAATCTAGGTATGTGTAGAAAATGGTCCTTTTGAGATGGAAGAGGACAAGGGAGAAAAAAGATGGCTTACTTAGAAAAATGGTCTGGTTTGCTAAAAGGCGCAATGCTTTCAGTTTTTGCGTTGCTTTTTGCAAACAACTGCGCTTTCGCAGGTGAAGCCGATTTGGTGGTGCCGAATCTGGCTCAAGACCCTCACAGCTATAATTTGCTGTTGTGGGGTATCGGTATTTCTGTCCTGGGCTTGGTTTTTGGTTTAATTGAATTTATTAAAGTCAAAAACTACAAAGTTCACTCAGCTATGGCTGAAATCGGAAATACGATTTTTGAAACTTGTAAAACTTACTTGATCCAACAAGGTAAATTCCTTTTGGGCTTGGAAGTTCTTATCGGTTTGTGTATTGCGTTCTACTTCGGTGGCTTGCAGCACATGGGGCCTAAAGGGGTTGGACTTATCCTTTTGTGGTCTGTAATCGGTATTTTGGGTTCATACGGTGTTGCTTGGTTTGGCATCAGAATGAACACACTTGCTAACGCAAGAACTGCATTTGCTTCTTTGGAAGCTAAACCTTTGAAGGTTTTAAACATTCCTTTGAAAGCCGGTATGTCTATCGGTGTACTTTTGGTAAGTGTTGAGTTAATCATGATGCTTATCATCTTGTTATTTGTTCCCGGCCACCTTGCAGGTGCTTGTTTCATCGGTTTTGCTATCGGTGAATCTTTGGGCGCTTCTGCTTTGCGTGTTGCGGGCGGTATCTTCACAAAAATTGCAGACATCGGTTCTGACTTGATGAAGATTCAATTCAAAATTAAAGAAGATGACCCGAGAAACCCCGGTGTTATTGCTGACTGTACCGGTGACAACGCAGGCGACTCTATCGGACCTACAGCTGACGGCTTTGAAACTTACGGCGTAACCGGTGTTGCTCTCGTTTCATTCATTCTTTTGGGTGTATTCCCTGAATACCAAGTTCAATTGTTGACATGGATTTTCACAATGAGATTCTTGATGATTGTGACTTCTGTTGTTTCTTATTGGATTAACACAGGCTTGACTGAAGCTCTTTTCGGAAAAGCTGAAAAAATCGACTTCGAACAACCTTTGACTAACCTTGTATGGATTACTTCTATCTTGTCAATGGTTATGACTGTCGGCGTCAGCTACTGGCTGCTCGGCGGATTGGGCCACCTTTGGTGGGTATTGGCAGGTATCATCTCTTGCGGTACGTTAGGTGCGGCATTGATTCCTGAATTCACAAAAATGTTCACAAGCCCGAACGCTTTGCATACAAAAGAAGTTGTTACAGCTTCTCGTGAAGGCGGAGCTTCTTTAACAATCCTTTCAGGACTTGTTTCAGGTAACTTCTCAGCGTTTTGGATTGGTATGGTAATCGTATTCTTAATGGGATTGTCATACTACTTCAGCACTATGATTCCAAGTTCTGTAATGATTTATCCGTCTGTATTTGCATTCGGTTTGGTTGCATTCGGATTCTTGGGAATGGGCCCTGTCACAATCGCGGTTGACAGCTATGGACCTGTTACTGACAACGCACAATCAGTTTACGAATTGTCTTTGATTGAACAAAGAGAAGGCGTTGCTGAAGAAATCGAAAAAGAATTCGGCTTCAAGCCAAACTTTGAAGTTGCTAAACAACAGCTTGAAGAAAACGATGGTGCAGGAAATACTTTCAAAGCTACATCTAAACCGGTTCTTATCGGAACAGCTGTAGTTGGTGCCACTACAATGATTTTCTCATTGATTTTGGTTATCAAAAACACTTTGGGCATTCAGCCTGAACAAATTCTTAACCTGTTGAACCCTTACACAATCTTAGGTTTCATCACAGGTGGTGCTGTAATTTACTGGTTCTCAGGCGCTTCTATGCAAGCCGTTACAACCGGTGCTTACAGAGCTGTTGAATACATCAAAAAACACATCAAAATTGACGATGAAAGCGTAAAATCAGCTAACGTTGCAAACTCTAAAGAAGTAGTAAAAATTTGTACTCAATACGCTCAAAAAGGTATGATTAACATCTTTATTGCACTCTTTACATTTGCTTTGGCATTCGCTTTCTTATCAGCTCCGCTTCCGGGATGCGGCGTAGAACTTAACAGTGCTCCTGTTGCTTTCTTCGTAAGCTACCTTATTGCAATTGCTGTATTCGGCTTGTTCCAAGCTGTATTTATGGCTAACGCCGGCGGATGCTGGGATAACGCTAAGAAAATCGTTGAATGCGATTTGTGCGAAAAAGGAACTCCTTTGCACGATGCT
>CAZIVG010000076.1:0-7707 GCA_964542595.1 uncultured Muribaculaceae bacterium
CGATTATATTGCTTAAGAATAATTTTTTATTCTCTATCCGGCTAGTTTATAAAGACATAGACAAAGTTTTTTTTAAAAAGTTTCAAAGTGTTAAGAAAATAACACAAAAAATTGTTTAAAAAATATCAAAAGCAAACAATCTCTTCCAGGGGCATTGAACAAAGCTTTTGACGATAGTCATAAATCTTTTGAAGTTCGTTTTGGAGTTCTTCAAAAAGTTCGCTTTCTTTGATTTTTGAAAACTCAACCGCCTTTATGAATTTGATTTTGTAATTCTCATCAATTTTTTCGAAAACCTCTATCATCTCCATCGATTCGAAAATGTCAAAACACAACTCCGCAACTTCGTCACTAATCGACAAAAACGCTGAAACATCCGTCAAACAAACCTCTCCGTTTTTGTTGTTGCTGACAAATTTCAACATGCCTGAGATATTTTTTATAATATCTTCTGCATTGATTTCTTTGTTGTTGTAATTCATAAAATGCAAAATTTTTGCACCAGTTTTTTGTAAAATTTGCTTCATTTCAGAATCACTGGCCGGATAGTCAAAAAACATCAACTGTGAAGACTTTGTGAGCGTTTTTTTTGAACACAACTTTTCATAAATCACTGAAAAAGGTTTCAAGTTTTCACAAACAGCTTTTTCCTGTGCAAAAACAGCCGTAGAAACCTTTGTCGTCAAAAGGTAATCACTGATTTGCGGATAGATATTTGTTTTTTTTCTGTGGTCATAAAACTTAAAACCGCTAACAGTATCGGTTTCAGCCTTAACCATAAACTCTGACTTGATATCTTGAACATCAAACTGAAGTGTCGTTATACCATTGAAAGTGTTAACTTTGGGATAAAACACCGTATCAAAACTCTTGCCCTGCGGGATATTGAGTTCGCTTTTGTTCCAAAAAACACATTCAAACGGACGCCCTGATTCATTTTCGCAAAAGATTTTGAGGTGGTTATTGTTCGCGCCCATCGTCCTAAAACTGTTCAATGTAAGATTTTTTGTAACAAACAGTGGAACTCTGTTGCCTTCACCGAAAGGTTCAAGTCTTTTTATAGAATCAATTAATTCCAAAGAAATTTCATCAGAATCCACTTCTAAATCTGCCTCAACAACGGGGCTGAGTTCTTTGCCATCCAATTGATTTGCGATTGAAGCATTCAAAGCGGATTTTACTGTTTCAAATTTAGATTTAGAGGGGTCAAAAACCAAACCCGCAGCCTGTGAGTGTCCGCCAAAATATTCAAAAAGACCTTCATTGTCAGCAATAGCATCTCTCACGTGAACCTCGGGGATGCTTCTTGCAGAGCAGCGCACAAAACCGGTATTTTCGTCTTTTGTCATCAAAAAGACGGGTTTATAAAACTTTTCCACAAGCTTCGATGCCACAATCCCAACAATCCCAATGTGCCAATCAGGATTATAAAGAATTATTGAGTCTGATGAAGGTTCATTTTGAAGCATTGAAAGCGCTTCTTGAAAAATGTTGTCGCACAAATCCTGTCTGATACGGTTAAGATTGTTTAACTCTTCGGCGCAAAGATCTATTTCTGTCAAATTTTGAGAAATTAAAAGCTTCACTGCGTTTTCAACTGTGTCAAGACGCCCTGCAGCATTGATTCTCGGAGCAACTCCAAAAGCAATGTTTTCTGCGCTGACTCCATTTTTTACATCACAGCCGCCCTTTTCCAAAAGCACTCGAATCCCGGGATTTTTCCCCGCTGCGATTAATTTTAAACCTGCATCCACAAAAGACCTGTTTTCTCCCAAAAGAGGTACAACGTCGGCGATTGACCCCACTGCAACCAACGGCAAAAGTTCGTCTGCAAAATCAAAATCTTGAGCGGTTTCCAAAAGTGCACACGCCAACTTAAAAGCAACGCCTACCCCTGCAAGTTGGTTTAGGGATTCAATCTGCTCGACACTCAAATCTTTTTCGAGTGAATCAATAGCCTTCGGGTTCAATATTGAAAAGGCTTTCGGCAATTCCTCCGGTGCTTCGTGGTGATCGGTTATGATTACATCAACCTTAAAACCATTGGCGAAATTGACCTGCTCCACATCGCTTACACCGCAATCTACAGTTATAATTAGTTTTGCTTTGTTTTTTGCAATGAGCTTCACAAGAGCCTTCGTGTTCAGGCCATGGTTTTCGTTTTCGCGATTCGGCACATAATACTCAACGTTAGCCTTCAAATGCAACAATGTCTTGAAAAGCAACGCACAAGAAGTTACCCCGTCCGCATCAAAATCACCGTAAATAATGATTTTCTCTTGTTTTTCTATTGCCTCAAAGATCCGCTCTACGGATTTTTTCATTTGGGTAAAAACAAAAGGTGAACAGATTTTTAACTTTTCAGGATTTAAAAAATAGTTAATTTTTTCAGGAGTGTTCAAACCTCTTTGCAATAAAAGATTTGCCAGAATTTTATTTCCGGCAATCTCTGATATTTCTTTTGAAATTTCTTGTTTTTCTTTGACTTTCCAGACTTTTTGCATTAAATATCTTCTTCTGTGTCTTCGATTTCGTCTTTGTCTTCTTTTATTTTATCGACAACCATCTTGGCCATTTCTTTTGCAACAGCTTTTTGGACAACTGCGGGACTGTTTTCGAGCATGTGAATAGCTGTTCTTACAGTTGTATCAATATCATACCATCTGTTGTTTCCTCTTTCGACCAGTCCGTCTTCAACCGCAGTAAGCATATCTTCTACGCCTGTGTAAGTGTTTTCGGAAATATTGTGTTCGATTAAGATTTTAATCAAATTCAAAGCAACCTTAATCTGCGACTCGTCACTGGAATTTTCAAGCGTGTGCATTGATTTTGACAAAAGTGGATCTTTGTCATACCAGCGCCTGTAATTCACATCTTCATTGTATTCTTCTTTCATACTTCTCTCCTTTATTTTCTCATCTAAGAATTTTTAAAAATTACACCTTTCCCGCTTTTGGGATATGACCATTTAATACATTTGCAAGCAATCCTGCACGCGCCGCACTCAAGACATTTTTCATAGCTTACAGTAAGTTTTTTCTCCGACTCATTAAAATTATACACATTCGCCGGACAAACAATTGTACAGATTTTTTCAATACATTGCAAGCATTTTGAATCATCCGGCGTCAAATGACAGGCCGAATCGGTTTTGTACTTAAGCTTGAAAAGCTTATCTTCAATATTTTTAGGTTGTTTTTGTTCGTTGTTGCCCATTTTTTTATCCGTAAAACTTTGTGACTATTTCAATATGCCGAAAACAAGTTTTATACCTGCAATTGCGTCTTTAAAGAGTTCTGCCAGGCTTCTTTTTCTGAAAAAATCTTTTGTAAAATTAACAAATTTTTCTTTTTTAATTTGACCGTCTGCGGTTGTAAATATTTCAAAAAACTCGTTCACTTTTCTCGGATAATAACCCAAAAAAGAGTTTGTTCTCTCTGATAAAGTATCTACTACGTCTTTATATGTTTTCAAATCTTTCAAAATGAAACTGTTTTGGAGTTTTTTCTCGTACAAACAAAGTCTGTTTTCAGAAAAATCGCCATGCTCAATCGCTTCAAGCGCAGTCTCTCCGGCAAATTTGCCGCTAATCATAGCAAAATTCGTACCTTCGAAATGGACGTTATTCACAAGCATCGCCGCATCGCCGACAATCATTGCCCCGTTTGTATAAAGCTTCGGCAAACAGTTATAACCGCCCTCCGGGATGAGGTGTGCGGAATATTCTAAAAGTTCTCCGCCCTCAACCAGTCTCGCAACTGCGGGATGTTCCTTTAATTTCTCCAAAAGTTCATAAGGTTTCGTTTTTTTAATTTTTAAATCCTCCAAAGAAACCCCGAGTCCCAAAGCGATAGAATCTTTATTCGTATAAATAAAACCTAACCCGAAAAAACCTTCAAGCGGTCCGCCGACAAGCTCATACGCAGCGCCTTCACTTTCTTTCAGACCGAATCTTTTTTCAACAACATCTGAGGAAAGTTTTATGACCTCTTTCACTCCCAAAGCAACGTGTTTAGGTTTAATTTCGTTTCGAAGGTTCAATTGTTTCGCCAAAAGTGAATTTACCCCATCCGCAATAATGACAACGTCAGCAAAATAGTCCTCGATATCTGTTGTTATCCCAACAACTTTACCGTCTTTCAAAATCAACTCCTTAACAAGAGTGTCAGGAGCATAATAAACACCTTCTTTGAGAGCCTGTTCAACGCACCATTTGTCCCATTTCCCGCGAATTGCGATGAAAGAATTCTTTTCTTCTTTAAAATTTTTGTAAGAAATAGTTGTGCTGTCATTTTCAGAAAGAAGAACATAATTGTGAGACCCAACCCAGCGCTCTATTGGGGCAGTTTCTTCAAAATTCGGGAAAATCTCGCGCGCAGCATGTGAATAAATCACCCCGCCATACATATTCTTCGAACCCGAAAAAGAACCTCTTTCAACCAGAACAACTTTTTTCCCACCACGGGCAATCGTAATAGCGGCACTTACCCCTGCAGGACCTGCGCCAACAACTATTACATCAACTTTATTTTGAATATTTTCGGACATGGTTTAGAAAAAAGCTCCCCGAGTGACAAAATAATTATACTATTTACTGCTTCACGCCGCAATAAACTATTTTATTATCAAGTTGGATATTGTATTTTTCTCATAAAATCAATATAATAAAACAGCGTTTTTTAAGGAGACTTTATGAACAAAATTGATATTTATACTTCAAACACTTGCCCCTATTGCACAAAAGCAAAAAGGCTTTTGGGGATGTTGAATCTTGATTACACAGAACATAACGTGGACGAGAACTTTGAAGAAATGTGCCACAATCTTTCTGAAAAATACAAAATTCCGTGCATTTCAACAGTACCCCAAATTATTATAAACAAAAACTACGTAGGCGGTTATGACAATCTTGAAGCAATGTATAAAAACGGAAAACTTAACGAACTCTTAAATTCGGTTGATTAGTCTTCCTCATCTTTTTTCGGAGTCATGTGTTCAGGAATAAAGCCTGTATTGAAATTACCCGAAATAAATACATCGTTGTTAAGAATTTTTTTGTGGTAAGGAATTGTAGTTTTTATTCCTGTAATAACATATTCATCCAAAGCACGCTGCATTCTGTTTCTAGCGTCTTCTCTGTCCACTCCCCAACAAATCAACTTGCTTATCATCGAATCGTAATAAGGAGGAATTTTGTACCCTGTGTATGAGTGAGAATCAACTCTCACACCAAAACCACCGGGGGCAATGTATCCTTTGATTTCGCCCGGGCAAGGCATGAAGTCTTTGTCAGCATCTTCTGCGTTGATACGGCACTCGATAGCATGGCCTCTCAAAACAATGTCCTCTTGATTAAATGACAATTTTTCACCTGAAGCAACTCTAAGCTGTTCTTTTACTAAATCTACACTCGAAATCATTTCTGTGACGCAGTGTTCAACCTGAATTCTCGTATTCATCTCCATAAAATACCAGCTTCCGTCGTGGTCGAGAAGGAATTCGATTGTACCCGCACCCTCATAATTAATGGATTTTGCTGCAGTAACAGCCGCTGCACCCATTTCTTTTCTGGTTTTTTCATCGATTGCAGGAGATGGAGCCTCTTCAAGAAGCTTTTGGTGTCTTCTTTGTACAGAACAATCTCTTTCTCCAAGGTGGACAACGTTTCCGTGGCTGTCTGCAATAATTTGAACCTCAATGTGACGAGGATTTATGATGTATTTTTCAATATAAACACCCGCGTTGCCGAAAGCGTTTTGGGCTTCTGTTTGGCAAAGTGTAATTGCTTCTTCCAACTCTTCTGCGCAATTAGCAATTCTCATACCTTTTCCGCCGCCGCCTGCTGTAGCCTTAACGATAACAGGATACTTTGCTTTTGCTGCAAATGCTTTGGCCGCGTCCATATCATCAACCAAATCTGTACCCGGGGTTACCGGCACACCGTTGGCTGTCATTGTTTTTCTGGCAGTAGCTTTGTCACCCATTTTTCTCATCGCTTCAGCTGTAGGCCCGATAAACTTAATGCCATGGTCTGTACAAATATCCACAAAATCAGCACGCTCAGACATAAACCCGTAACCCGGGTGGATAGCGTCTGCGCCGCTTGTCAATGCAACAGAAATGATTGCAGGAATATTCAAGTAACTTTTTGCACTTTGAGCAGGTCCGATGCAATATGCCTCGTCTGCAAGGCTAACGTGGAGAGAGTCAGAATCCGCTTGAGAATAAACAGCTACTGTTTTAATTCCGAGTTCTTTACAAGCTCTGATAATTCTGACAGCAATTTCGCCTCTATTGGCTATTAAAACTTTTTTAATCATTTTTCATAAATCCCTAAAGTCTATTTGTAAATATAATTTTATCTCAAACTTATTAATTTGGCATAATTTTAACAAAACAGATAAACAAAAATACAAAAATCGGGCGTCCACATTAAGTTTTGCCCGATTTGTAAATTTATTTATTAAGATTGACTACTTCGCTTTTTGAGCCAAAACTTCTACTCTTGTCATAGGAGCAGCTTCCCAATTCATTTTCTCGTAAGCTGCTTGTGTTAAACCATGTGCTTTTGCTTTTCTGTCCATTTTTTCAAAATTTTCAACAATTTCCGCTGCATCATTTTTGAAACGAACATTTTGAGCCTCTTGAGATTGTCTTTTCAAAGACTCGGCTGTTTGAGGAGCCTCTGCTTTTATTTTGTCAATGATATTTTGTTTAACTTCACTGACTACCTGTTTGCCTGACCCTTTGCCTTTTACCATTTTTATTGCCGCAAAAGTAATACCAGCCAAAGCTGCAGCACCACCAACAGTCCATGCCACTTTGGCACCTGTTGACATTCCCTTTTTGTCTGTCGGTTGGTTTTGCTTATTTTTAGCCTTAAAACTAACTTCTGATTTCAATGGCTGAGCATTAATCGCCTGGATTGACATATTTTTATTCCTCTTCTTATAAACATGTACTAACTGAAAACTCCAAAATAAATCTCTTTGTCATCTTTTTAAACCATTTTTAAAAAACATTTACATTTATTAACAAAAAAATCGGCCGATTAATTATCATAACGACCGACTCTTTTGAAATTCTTAAAGAAATTATTCTACATACATCAAGACTTGGCCATATTCGACAGCTTCACCGTCTTTGACACAGATTTGTGTAACCTTACCGGAAACTTCTGATTCAATTTCATTCATAAGTTTCATAGCTTCGATGATACAAACAACCTGTCCTGTTGAAACAGTCTGACCAACCTCAACAAAAGGTTTTGCACCGGGTGATGCAGCAGAATAGAATGTTCCCACCATAGGCGAGGTCACGGGTTTACCTTTCGGGGCTTCTTCCTTCTTTTCTTCGCTTGCAACAGATGCAGCCGCAGGAATTGCAGCAGGAGCCGTAGCAACCGCTTGAGGAACAAAAGTTTGTGCCTGAACAACTTCTTTTTCTTTTCTGATAACAATCGCGGATTCTGATTCTTCAAGAGTCAACTCCGTCAACTCGCTTTCAGAAACCATTTTTACCAATTTTTCAATATATTCTAAATCAAAATTCATAGTTTATCCTTCCCCTACACTCTATCGAGGTAGTCATTTGTTCTAGTGTCAACTCTGATTCTGTCACCGTTACCTATAAAGAAAGGAACGTTTACAACAGCACCTGTTTCAAGAGTTGCAGGTTTTGTGCCGCCTTGAGAAGTGTTTCCTTTTT
>CAZIVG010000077.1:0-7685 GCA_964542595.1 uncultured Muribaculaceae bacterium
TTGTCACGATGTAATCATACTTTGAAAAGTCATACGCAAGAGCGTTTTCGGGAAGCAACACATCAACTTTATATCCCTCGTGATTTAACATATTCACAATATAAAGACGACTGTTTGCACTGGGCAAAATCCCAAAAGAAGTGCCTTTCGGGGTTGTTCTGATTATGTCTCTTAAATAACAAAACGGCATTTTTCCTTCGAAACCTTTGAAAAGGGCGCATCTTATCTTTTCGCGTGAATCGTTGAGTGTTTTTTCCTGAATAACAACTTTCAAAACTTGTTTTACCTGCCTCGAGGCAAAATTCGTACTCATTACAAGGAAATATGACATTGCAAAAAACAAAATCAAAAGCTTAAAAATTGCTGTGAAAAAGTTTTTCTTCTTTGTATAAGAAAGGGCAAGAACCGGTGACGAAATAACAATCAAAAACGTGACGAATCTTACACTAAAAACCATGTAAGCCAAAGAAAAAGAAAGACAAAAAAGGTTCACAAAAAACATTGCCCCAAAAGCAAACATGGTATAACTCTTTTTTCTGTTCCAATCAAAAAACTTCACAAACGCCGCAGCCGCAGCACTCGGTAAAAACAACAAAAATCCCAAAAGCCCTGCGCCCATTTTTACATCCATCAATTGATTGTTAACGATATTATTGTCAGGCATTTCGACACCCAAATCGTGCGGGATTTTCAAAAAGTCAAACAACGCAAATTTAATGGTATTGATGTGCGACCCGAGATATTCACTGTATCTGAATCCTGAAAAATCAAACATCATAAAAATGTATCGGATATAATTCGCGACAAAAGCCTTTATGCCACCTCTGAAGCCATGGATTTCTCTTGCGGATTCAGTACCCAAAAAACTCCCGAAATCAGCAAAATTCAGAAAATAGTTGTAACTTGAAAAAATCATAAAATTCAAAAACAAAAATCCGAGATATGTGACAACGGGCTTGTAAAACTCTTTTTTGTCATTTTTATAAGCTAAAAAAGAAAGCAAAAGCAACACGCCAGGAAATGCAATGATAGAAGGAGTTTTTGTCCCCATTGCCAATGCATAAGAAAGAGCGGAAAAGAATATCATGCTTGTTTTTCTTTCTCTCAAAGAAACAACAAAGATCAAAATACTGCTAAGCACAAGCCCAGCAATCAAAACATCGGTTTCAACACTCGATGCCTGCGCCATTACCGAAGCAAATGAAGAAAGAATCAACACACTCCAGAGTTTCTTTCTTTCGCTGAATCCAAAAAACGCAAGAATATTATAAACACTGAATAAAGAAGCGATTAGTCCCCAAAAAGTGAAAAAATTCAATCCGACATCGTTTTTGAAAAACAACAAAACCCAGAGATAAAGAATTTCAGAATTTATCGGCATAACAAGGTTACGATCATCAGGAGAGACAAAATGGTTCAAACTCCCTTGTGTAAGCCAAAAAGAAGCACGATTCAAGTGATATGTCAAAGCATCATAACTTGTAACAGGCATAAAAAGGTTAAGCAAAACCGTTATCCCGACAAAAAATAAAAAACCAAAAGCAAGAATCATCAAAATTTTGTCTCGTTTCAGACCGTTGAATATTCTCTTCAGAGTTTGTTTAACTTGAGGCTTATAAAGAGGTTTTCCCTGTTTTATCCAAAACAAAGAAACTGCGGTAAGAAACAAGAAATTTAAGACCAAAACGCTCAATTCATTAATAGCTTTAAACAAAGACAAAAGTTCAAATGTCAAAACAACTTGTGCAAAAATCCCGAGTAAAATATACAAAAAACCGATTCCAAAAATCGTTTCACCCTTTTTGTTTTTCGGGACAAAAACAGAAGCCATAAAATATGAATTCACAAAAATCATCAAAAACGAAGCTAAAAACTTTATCAATGCAATGGATGTGAACATAATCAAAACTCCTCCTACTAAAATATTATCCTAATAGATAAAAAGATTTATACAAGTGGGTAATTCAAGAAATCTTTATAATTTTATACTATATGACTGTGCATATTCCACTCTCACTCGTAAACTGTTTACTTTAAGGCCGCATCAACTACGGTCTTTTTTTTGGCTAATTTCCACAATCAACGTAAAGTCTTTCGTCGTTGATAAGTTTGTCGATGTTCAAGATATTATAAACTTTATTGTCAATCAGCGCCTCTGCCTGAATATAGAGCTCATGGAGTTTCATGTCGTTTTTTTGACTAACGAACTCAGGCGAAATGTTCACAATATCAACAATGTCATCAGCCACAAAGGCAATCTTCAATTCAGAAGATTCAATCACAATAATCTTTTTCTCAGCATCTTCAAGACATTCTTCACAAGAACTTATACCTATGAATTTTTTTAAATCAACAACCGTATAAAAATCACCTTTAAGGTTTATAATTCCATCGACAAATTCAGGGGTGAAAGGCACTTTCGTCACGGGATAGTTTTTGGCAGCGATGAGTTCTTTTACAAAAAGGGAATAAATACAATATGAATGACCATTGATTTTGAAGATTATGTATTGATTACGCCCGAAAAAATCCGTATCCAACGCAAGAGAAGGGGCCTTGGCGATTTGGGCACTTCTTTTTTGCAAGATACAAACCGACTCTTCATCTTGAGGAAAAAGTTCCGAATAACTTGTCATGTTTTTTTCAAAGTGGACTTTTTTCACCTCAAATTCAAGTTTTCGAGTATCAATAATGTTGATTGTTTTTTCTTCAACTTTATAAAAAGTCCTCACGATATTGTTGAAATTTTCACCCATCACTCTTTGAAGATGCGCAGGTACAGCAGTAAAAAATTCCGAAACCCTGTCAACAATCATTGCGAATATTGATTCTTCGCCTTTTACGACAATAACTTTATTGCTCAACTCATACTTTTTCAAAGGCAAATCAAAAACTTTTCTTATATCGAAAACATTTATGTACAAATCGTTATAATTTAAGATACCGACAATGTATTCGGGTAGTTTTTGAGGCTCGTTTATAATCGGAAGAGAAGTAACCTCCAAAACGTTTTTAGCATTGATTGCATAAGTTTTTTCATCCAATTCAAAACAAAGATGAAGGTTGTTCGGATCTTCGATTGTTAAAAGCGGTTTTCTTGATTCCATAAAAATTTTGACGCTGTCTCTCTTCTGTCTAATCTGGTGTTGTCCACATTACGTAACAAGTTGGCGCAATCGCAAATTTGTTATAAAATAATTATATTGCATTTGTGCGGAAATTAACAGGGGAAGTATAAAATGAGTGAAGAAAGAAGATCAGATTACAGAAAAAAATCAGACATAAAGTTTATTCTCGACATCATCGGAATAGTTGTCTTGTTGATTTTGATTATTGTGATTTCTATTCAACAACTGTGGTCAATGAACACAATCTTCATAATTTCACTTTTATTCCTTCTTTATCTGGGACAATATATTTGGACGAGAGAATTAATTCTTGCAGAACTAGGGAAGTATCTCGATAAAAAGAATAAAAACACACAAAGTTCTGCTGTGAAAATTATGGACTTGACAATGTCTCAAAAAAATGTGGTTTTGAAATATGAAAAATCATTTTCTGAAGCGTCTGATAACATTGAAAAATTAAAATCGTTATCTCTTTCTCTCAAGCAAAATGCAAAACAAACACTTTATTCGATTGCCCAAACCCTCAAAAATACAGATATAGAACAAAAACCTGTCCAAACAAATATTGAAAAAATGATGGTGCTTAAACAACGTATCCAAATCATTGCAGAATTAATCTTAGAATTGAGTGAATATATTCAACAAATCGGCTCAATTATCGGGTTGGTTGAAGACATCGCGGAACAAACAAATATGCTTGCTCTAAACGCTGCTGTAGAAGCAGCCAGAGCCGGTGAACACGGGAAAGGCTTTGCCGTCGTAGCAGGAGAAATCAGAAAACTCGCTGACGAATCAAAACAAGCAACAACCAAGATTTCTTCTTTGATTAATGACATTCAGCACACAACAAACTCTACAGTTATGGCGACTGAAGAAGGGAGCAAAGAAATCGAATCCGGCGTGAAACTCGCAGGGAATATCGAAGAGAACTTCAACGTCCTAAACGAAGCAGTTGCAGGCTTGATGCAGTTCGTAGAGAATGTGTCATTCAGTCTTGAAAACCAAGAAAAATTATCCTCTGAAACAGCAAGAAACCTTCATGCTACAGCTGTTGATTTTTCTCAAATTCAAAACACAATTGACAAAAGCATCAACAGCATAAACGAACTTAAGAATTTATAAATACAGCCTTAGGAAGATAATAAATGGATTTTCAGCCGGAAGAGTTTGAAGAAATTTTGAATATATTCAGAAGTGAAACTGAAGAAATAATTCAGAAACTCAACAACAACCTTTTGCAGCTTGAAAACAACCCCAACAACAAAGAACTCCTTGTTTATCTCTTCCGAGACGCTCACTCGTTGAAGGGTGCCGCGAGGATGGTAGGTTTCAACAACATCCAACGCCTTGCTCACAAATCCGAAGACGTTCTGGGGCTTGCAAAAGAAAACAAAATCAAAATCAACAGCGAAATCTCTAACGCATTGTACAAAGCCACAGATCTCATGGGGGAATTAATCCAAGAATCTGTAAAATTGAAACGCGAATTTTATACAGATGATATCCAAAAACAAATAGATATAATAGATTCATTAATTCTTAAATACGAACAAGAAGTTCCCGCTATTCCGGCTGCGACAGATGAAGAAAACAACCCCAAAAGTGGATGTGAACTTCTCAAAAAAAATGTATCAACAATAAACGCACTAATTGCTGAAGCATTTCTGATTCTTCTAAACCTCTCTTCTGAAAGTGAGGAAAGTTATATTTTGTCACATATTGAGTCGTTTTTTTTTATAACAAAACAGCTTGATGAAATTTTTGAAAAAACAGATTTCTTTGAAATAAAGAGCGAAGTTTCAAACTTGAAAAGTAAATTCGATTTTGTGATTCACAATTCAGGAATGATCACCCACGAAGAACAGCAAGACATCGACACAAAACTAACAGAGATTGTCAATGAACTGAATTCGTTTTATGAAGAGTGTGGCATCGAAAAATTTGACTACAAAAATGCTGCCGCCGAAAAAATAAGAAAAGAGCAAATTCATGATAACAAAAATCTGCGCTTCTTCTCTGCAACAAACGAACCTGACAAAAAAGATTTTGCCTCAAAAATTGAATTTCTAAAAAATGGCTTCAGCGGATTAGAAAACGATTTGTCACGCATTCCGGAATTATGCGAAGCATTGGTATCATTGGACAAATTGTGTAAAAACAAAGAAGTTTCTCAAATTCTGGATAAAATCAAAGAAATTTTAAAAACAATAAAAAACAGCCAAAACCTTCCCGAAAAGGAAATGGTGGGAATTCTCAAACAAAGCATCAGTCCCGTTGAAAAAATAACAATCGAACACAAAGAAAACACGGAAGACATTTCGCTTGTGCTTCAAAGACTCGATATTATTAAGCAAATGTTGGACATAAATTCATCAGTAAACCCGTTGATGAACTTGAGCACGACTCTTGATGAATCCTCACTCCCTGTTAAAAAAGCACAGGACTTTTTTAACTCATTTGAAACAAATTCTATTCGTACTCTTCGTGTCGATTCGAAAAAACTGGACCAACTTGTAAATCAAATGGGCGAGTTGATTATCGGAAGAATAAAACACAAGAAAAACATTTCAGAACTTGAACAAATACTTGAAGATTTGCTGGAATGGAAAAACTTCAATAACAAATCCCAAAGCTTCATAAAATACTACGACAGAAAATATCTTAACTCTGCCCAGAATGCTGATTTTTCAACACTTTCTGTATTCAGTAAACAGATTTTTTCAATTTTCCAGGAAAATTCGGCAAAAATCGTAAAACTAAACAATAAAATCCTCAGCCTCCAAAAATCTATCGGGGAAGAAGACACTAAGCAAAACCTGATTATCACGCAGCTTGAAGGAATGGTAAAAAACATTCGTGTGTTACCGCTTGCCACCATTTTTCATATGTTCCCCAGAATGATAAGAGACATTTCACAAGACACAGGAAAAGAAATTGAACTCTTGATTTCAGGAAGTGAAACCAGTGCAGACAAAAAGGTCATCGAAGAAATCAAAGCCCCGCTAATGCATATCATAAGAAACTCTATCGATCACGGGATTGAAACCCCGAAAGAAAGACTGGCTGCCGGCAAACCGCCCAAAGGTAAAATCCACCTGATTGCAAAAAGTTTCCAAAACAAAATCATAATAGAAGTCCACGATGACGGACAAGGGATTGACCTTGAAAAAATTGTTAATCGTGCGCTTGAGAAAAACCTCATAACTCAAAAAGAAGCGGATTTTCTCTCCGCAGAACAGATTATGAACATAATCTTCTGGCCGGGATTTTCTACTGAACAAATAGTCACTGAAATCTCAGGACGAGGCGTCGGACTGGACATTGTACAAACCAAAATCACTCAACTGAACGGAAAGGTAAAAGTTTTCTCAGTTCCTCAAAAGGGTACAAAAATCACAATTGAACTTCCTATTTCTATGTCAACGCTAAAAGCATTTATTGTCGAATCATCCCGACAGTTTTTTGCCATGCCTATGACTTCCGTTAAAACTGTTATGTGGGTAAAATCCGACGAAGTTTATATGAGAAATGACACAAAATCGATTGTTATTGACGGAAAAACAGTAAACATCTTTTTCCTGAGCGAATTGATGAATCTCGATGTCCAAGAAGAAGTTGCACAAAGCGAAAAATATACGGTCGTACTTCTTGAAGCAGAAAACGCCCTTATGGGGTTGATTGTGGATAAAATTCTGGGTGACCAAGATATTTTGCAGAAAAAACTCGAACCGCCGATTGTTAAACTGAAACACATTTCAGGAATCACAACCCTCGCAAACGGAGAAGTTTGTTTGATTTTGAACATTCCAGAATTGTACAAAACAACTTATACTCCTGTCGAAAAACCTCTCATACCTTCAATTTCACACACAAAAAGTACGAAATCAAAATCAAACCATGAGTTTAAAATTTTAATTGTTGATGACTCAGTCACGACCCGTGAACTACTCAAAAATATTCTCGTTCACTGGGGGTACAAGTTCGAAATGGTGAGCAATCCGTTTGAGGCATTTGAAAAGCTTTATAAAGACGACTTTGATATAATTTTGACAGACATGGAAATGCCGGAGATGGACGGAGGAATGTTCGTCAAAGAACTGAAATCTCATAGCAAATTCAGCAAAATTCCAATAATCATCATTTCGTCATACGAAACAGAAAAAATGGCCAAAGAAATGCCCGATGTTGATGCATTCATCAAAAAAGGAAGTTTCAATCAGGATTACCTCCTCGACACAATAGAAAAACTTTTGAAATATGAGTAAAACATCCGATGAAATTTTAAAAGAAACAAAAGCTGACATTGACCACGCAAAACAGGTCGAAGAATATTCTATTCGAATCTTTGACGCAATGTGTGAAAGCGGTTTTTGCTTCAACGAAAAAGAGAAAGAATACCTTAGACAAGCATCAAAACTTCATGATATCGGATATTTTGTCGAAAAAAAATCACATCACAAACATTCACTGAATTTGATAATAGAATCAGGTCTTTTCGGATTTAGTGAAGCAGAAACGAAACTAATCGCAAATATCGCTCGTTATCATCGAGGCTCA
>CAZIVG010000078.1:0-7635 GCA_964542595.1 uncultured Muribaculaceae bacterium
GAGTACAGGTCATTGATTTATAACTCTTTTGAGACAGTTTCTCACGGCAGGTATAAAAAAGATGGTGAGTGGAAAGAATACGATGAAGAATATTTTGCAACCCGACCGTTTGATTATGCGATAGATGATATCATTGCACAAGCAAAAGAAGAAAATTCCGGTTTCAAAAATTTTGCTGACACAAATGCCGCTGCGGTCAAAAAGCTTAAAGCTGACATTGAGAAGCAGTTGACAGGTTTTGCTCTTGAAAAAAGTGAAGCTATTGATTTTGCAGGGGTTGTTCTTCCGGGCAACATTACGAATTATGCCGGAGACGAACTCGGTATGACAGGTTGGGAAACTTCCTCAAAAAATGAAACACAAGAAAACAGAAACGGACTCAGATGGAATGTTTTGAAAGATGACAATTATGATTTCATCAAAAAGAGTTATGAAAACAAATCAGCAATCAAAAATATCAGAAACAATCCTGCGGCATCCCCTCTGGTAAATGGTGCTACGATTGAGTTGTACCCCCAAAATATGACAAATGGCGGAAAGGCTTTTGCTCTTTATCGCTACAATGACAAAACAGATGTCATCGCTGTTCTTCACAATAGCGGTTATGGACCGATGCCTGAGCAAAGAGGTGTTGATGGTCATGTTGAAAGTATTAAGCTTGGTGGTTTGCCTATGGGCTTGCCTAGCGGTACAGTTTTTGTCGATGCTTTAGATTCAAGCAGAAGATTTGAAGTAAAAGACGGCACAAGAATTGAACAAGTTGACAAAAACGGTAACAGGGCGGGCGATATTTGGATTGGCAAAAGAGGTATCGTTCTTGTTCGTGAGAAAGACTTTAAAGGCAGAGATTTCCCTTCCTTCAAAGGCAGAAAAGAAAATCCTAACGTAAAATTAGCTAATACTAAATACAATTTCTCGCAGCTTGTGAAATAATCTTTTTATCGCTTACAAAACAATTGCAAGTGCTGTTTTTTTAAGTTAAAATTATAATCAGCCGTGCTCCACGGGGACTTGGCGGATCTCTCGACCCGAACGCTTATGCGGGGTGCAGAGCCTGCTGTGAGGCTTTTGTGGAAAAGGGGCGTCAGATATTTGTTTATGATTACTCAGATTCTTTTGGCGAAAGCAGTCGAACCGTGTCAGATCAGGAATGAAGCAGCACTAAGATTCAACTTTCGGGTAAAGGGATTTTGAGAGGGAGACAAATGTTTTGACAAGCTTTTTTGGCAAATGTCGATAGGCAGAGGCACGGCTTTTTATTTTTTTTCTTATGAGTTTTTAATAAATCTTTATTAAGATTGTAAAAAGATTTTATACCCACTTGTACTAGGGGGCATGGTCAATTGTAAAACTTATTTTACAAAAATGCTGTTGTGTAAGAACTTTTATCCTTGTATGATTGTTTCAATGGGAATTGAAAGGGGTGATGGCAAATTCCGGGGATTATGTAAATCAGGGAAGATTAAAAAGAAAAAGATTTTAGATTAGGAAGATTAAAAGATTTAAAAAAGTTTTAGAATTTTAGGTTTATGGCTACTAGCCAATGGGGAAATAGGGAAGAGATTAAGATTGCAAGGGTTCTGTTGAAGTGACAGAACTTTTTTGTGCAAAAGGTCTGGATTTTTTCTTTGGTTGTATTAAAATAATTATATAAATTGATAATTGAATAACTTTTCGGGACGTAGCGCAGCTTGGTAGCGCACTACCTTGGGGTGGTAGGGGTCGCAGGTTCAAATCCTGTCGTTCCGAAATTTTAAAACAATGACCAGAGCTTATTTTCAGCTTTGGTCTTTTTGTTTTTGTGTAATATTTGTGTAATCAACTTTCTCAAATCTATTTATGAGTAATCATTCAACACTTCAATAGCTTTCAACTTTCTTTCAGGCACAGGGTGAGCGTATCTCATTGTGGTTTTGACATCACTATGACCTAAAATCTCTTGAACTACTGCCAAATCAATGCCCATTTCAGTCATTCTTGTAGCAGCAGTGTGCCTTAAATCATGAAACCTGAAATTCTCTATATTAGCTTTTCTTACCGCTTCATCGAAACCTTTGTGAATAAACTGATATTTCGTTTTTGTGTAAGGATTAGCAAAAACATATTCGCTGATTTTAGTTTCTTTGATTTTCAAAAGTTCTCTCATCAGTTTTGTTGAGATTGGTATTTTTCTTGCCTTACCTGATTTTGTCTGCAAGAGTTCAATAAATTTGTTATCAAAATCTATGTTGCTCCATTTTAGGTTCAAAATCTCGCCTTTTCTCATACCTGTTTGTAATGCACAAATCACAATCGGGATGAAGTAATGATAGTTTGTATTTTCAGCAAAAACTTCAAAGAGTGCTTTTTCTTCCTCTTTCGTCAGAAATCTGATTTTGTAATTATTCTGCTTTAGCTTTTTGACTTCTTTAAGCGGATTTTCCTTGATTAGATTGTTTGAAATAGTAATATTAAACATTTTGCTTAGGGCTTCAAGATATCTGTTCACCGTTGAATTTTGATGATTCGCTTTCATTGCCGATTTGAACTTTTCAATTTTTTGAGGAGTCAGGTCTTTTAGCCTTAAATTTTTACCCCATTGTTCAATAAATACTTTGCAGTAGTTTTCATCAAGTTTGTAGCTTTTCTTATTTGCCTTTGAGTATTCAAGATAGAGTTCTATCGCCTGCGCCAAAGTTGTGTTGTTAGTGCTTTCAACAAGCTCATATCTTCCTCTCATAAGTTCTGATTTAACTACACTTTCTGCTTTTAATGCGTCTTTGTAGTTGCCGCAGCCCTTAATTGCTTTGTGATAGCGGACACCGTCAATCATAAAGTTGTAGTACCATTTTTCATTCTTTTTATATATGCTCATTTTAAATTTCTCCTATTTAAAAAGCCCTGCATTAAATGCAGAGCCTTTCTTGATATTTGTCAGGATTTCTAACGAAGTCAATCAGCTTGTCTTTTAAGAACATCGGTTTTTTATGCCACTTTGAACAAACTATTTCTCTCGGCAGTCTTCCGTTAATCAAGTATAATCTGATTGTTTGAGGTTTAAGCCTCAGAAGTTCTGCAACTTCTTTTACTGTGATTAATTCTAAGTTTTCTGTTGTTGTGCTTACTGTGTTCATTGTTTTTCTCCTTATTATTTTAAAATAGTGTAATTTTTAATAACCAATAACACCTGCCCTGGAATATAATCAGTTGTTATATTCCAGGGGTGTTATTAGGTGTTATTATTGACTTTGCTCTAAGTCTTTAATCCTTAGCTTATTATTCTTGAATTCGTTGTATTCGCTTTCGATAAGATAAAGATTTTGGAATTCCGTAACATTTAAGAATGTTGATGATGCTACTGGAGGTATGCGCTTGTTGCTCGGTTTATATCTTTTGTTTTTTGTTTCGATATAATACGGCGATGCTTTAACCGATAATTCAAACTCTTTTGGCAGAATAAATTTGTCAGCGTAAACTCTCCCAATGTAAGAGTTGAACTTATCAAGACAGTTTTGTGTTCTGATTGTTAGTGTTGAACATCCGCCTTTGTCTTTTTGAAGCCAAATGTGTTCTTCAAATCTGATTATTTGTTCTTCTATTAGCACATGAAGATGATTTAAGAATGCATCAACAGGTTCTTCCAACTCTTTGAACTGACTGAGATACCACTCAAAATATTCTATCACTTTGTTTTCAATATCTGGAATTGAGTAGTTTCCGATTTGTTCAAGAAGCTTTAGCCCTGTGTATGCAATGGCCACATTATGAGACTCTCTGCTCTCCTCAACATCCAGCTTCTGTGCAAAATATGTGCTTGACTCATTAATCATCTTCAAAATATCGTCAAAGTTGTATTTCAACAACTCCGGCAATATTTTTGACAGGTAACGAGGTTCGTTATAATATTCCGTCATTTCTTTAGGGTTATACATATTTGGCTCAAAATAAATTGGTAAAATGCGGTTCAACATTTTTTCCTTTTGTACAGGCAAATAATTGCTTGAAACGAACATCGCCGAACATTGCGCTAGATTGTTAAACCTGTTGCCGTCCTGCATTTTTTCTCTTACGACATTTTCATAACTTTGGACAATATTGTTTTCAAATCCCTCTGTCCTAATAGCTTTTGAGGTCATATCATGGAGATGTATCATGCAGGAGTTATAAGCATTGCACTTCCGATTTATAGAACGATACGTGCTGTTTCCCATAGCAAGGAAGGTCTTATCAAAGCCATAGATGTAATTTATCAGGTTTTGAATAGTACCTTTGCCCTGCTTTGATTTTCCGTAAAGAAAACCTGTTGGAAAGCCGCAGGTGCTGTTCCAAAGTTTTTCGGTAAAAACACCCATTACTCCCAATCCTAAGGCTAAGAAGGGTCCTATTGCACCGTTAAAAGCTTTGTCCATTGAACTCAACAGTTTTGATACACAGACACTGACATCGATTTCTTCCTGATAAAGTTTGGGCAAATTATTACCCAAAGAATTATCAAGCATTACCTTTTGACCATTTGATAAAACTATTACGTCATTTTCATCAGCCCATATTGTATTTATACCGTCTGTATAAGCATTTTTGTAAATCCGCCCAGCCAGATTTTCGAATTCAATACTTCCTGCATTAGATAGTAATGTGATAGTGTCGGTACATCTTTTATTAAGAAGCTCCCTGAATAGCTTTACCGTTTTGTCGTCACCGTCAGCAATTAAATAATTACTGGTTTGGCTAAGGCTTTCTGCAAAGTTATCAAATCGATATTTTGCTTTTGCTCCAAGTGAAAAAGGACTTGTGAGAGTTCCTTTATCCGTTCTGGCTTGTAGTTCAATGGTAGCTGCGCCATGTTTTTCGGTTTTATTGTTTGCGTAAGATTTAATCTTGATTGTTTTTTCGACGACTCCATTGAGTACTCGGTTTATTACAAATGATTTTTCACCTTTGCCTGTTATCTTAAATTCAAATGTTGAATTTTTGTACTCAACAAGGTCATGGTTGATTGATTTTTTATCAACATCGTCAGGTATTGACCTTACGATTGGTTGTTTTAGCTTTTCGGGTTCGCACTGTTCAAGTTCTGCGAGAGCAAATTCTTGATAAGTTCTTTTAAGCAAATCAAGCGGATTTTTTACTTCTTTTTGTTTGCTCTTTTTATCTTGTTCAGGATTTTGACCTGATTGTTCGGGAACAATGTTTGTCATTGTTTTTCTCCTTTTTTTATTATTGTTTACTACATCCCTTGCAACCTTCAAACAGGTGTTTAACTGTTTTACAGTTGAAATGGTACATTTTGGCTCTCTCAAATTTAGATTGAGTTTCGGCGCAGTCATAGCTAGGATAATTTTCACTGTATTTGTGAAATAGCTCCTCACCATTTGCCACACCTGAAAGAAATTTTGCAAATTCAAACCATAAGTATTCCGGGAGCATTTCTGCTTCGTCTATACAATGTTTGAAAAATGCACATTTCTCATAAAGCGGTGTTGTATCTATATCAAGCACTTTTTTCTTTAGCGGCTTAAATGATTTATTTGCTTTTATTTGTGAGTCTGTGGCTAACTGTGTCAGCCATTCATCAGGAAGTTCAGGCAAATCGGCTTGTGGTAAGAAATGGTTGTAAGTCTTATACATGCCTTTTTCAGCGTTTAAAGAACTCGGTGCTAAAACATAGTGTGGTCTTTGAATGTCAATACAATCCGCATAACATCTCATCAACGGCTTTTGGCTGTCTTTGAAATATATGTGCAGTCCCCCTGACGGTGAAATAACCACAGGAGCATTTTCAGGTAAATCGCCCCAGTTCTTGAGACAATTTTCCAGTATAGATAATCCAGGCTTATTCTTTTCAGGTTTGTTATCAACGTCAACCACGAGAATACCGCTTTTTTCACAATCTATGGCAATTCTACCGTAAGGGTGTTGTTGCCAGTAGTTTGAGATTTCCGTTTGGTTATTACTTGACTTCGCTCTCCAACGAAATCCCTTATAAGGAACTTTATATCCGCTTACAGGGAATACGTAATAACCCATTGAAGCCAACTGCAAAGCATTTTGCAAGTGATATTGAGTAAAACTCAAACTGGTAGTTCGATACTTACAGTTTTTGTTCTGCTCGCAGGCTTCAAAGAGATTTGTTAAGTGACTTATCATAACTTTTTCCTTAATTTAGTTTCAACTTGTAATTCTTCGACTTGAGCACGCCAGGTAAGCCTAGAGGCTTCTCTGGCTGCGGCTAAGTCATTTCTGTTTAAGAAACAATCGCCTGTTAAAACTTGCAAAAGGTTTTGAGATAATTTATAATAGAGATATGAATTTTATTTTGGTGCAAGCAGGCGGTTGTCTCTTGTACCTTTTTTATGGGCTTTTGTTTTTTAGCGTCATAGCTTTTCTCCTTATCTCTTCCGGCTTTGAGCCTTACTACTCTTGGTTTATAAATTTATTTAATAACAAATTTATCATCATTTACACTTTGTAAACTGTTTTAACCACAGCCTTAGCTTAACAAGGATTTTTTGATACACAAAATCGGCTAATGACTTTTAGCGATATTGAGAATGAGTAATAAAAGCAGGTTATTATCGTTATTTTTAAAAAAACTTATGTAAAGTAGTAAGCTGCAAACACACTCTAGGAGCATTCAAGAAAATATTAAGAGAAATTTACGTTTTTATTTAATATTTAGCTTAGCTGAATTTTACACGTGACAAAGTTCTTTTGATAGCATATCTTGTTTTAACATTGGTATATGGATTTTCTCGAGTTAAATCGTAATTCAGAGGAACAACTTTCATAAACATTTCAAATTTTTTTTCAAAATCGGGCAGTTCAATTTTTAATTCAAGCATGCGTTCTTGAATTTTCTTTTTAATCTTATTTTTGAAATTGCTTATTTCTTCTTTACTAGCTGAAAAAAACTTCCTATTTTTCACAAACATCTTGCTTTTAAAAGAATAATATCCTTTTTGTTTAACGCTTTTAAAAAATTTTAGTAATCCTCTATCATCTTTTTCGTTAATAACATACTTCCCTTTGAATCTCTTACTTTTTATAATTTGCATACCTACGAGCGGACTAATCTTTTGTAATTTTCTTCTCTTTTCTGGAATAGCTCTTTGTGAGAAGTTTTGATTATGAAATACGATGTTTTCAAGTAAATATTTAACCATGTAAAATTGTTTTGGTGTCAGCTTGCAGTCAATGCCATGAAAAATTAGTTCTCTGTGCTTATCATTTGAAATTATAATATCATATTGTTTAATTAGTAATTCTCTAGTTTTTTTCTTCAACTCATAAAAACTTTTATTCAAGCATAGATATTCTTTATTTGGAACATATGCTCTGTTTGGATCATATCCGAACTTTTTTAGAAAATCTCCTGCTACGCATTGTGTTTTTTCGTCTGTCATTTCATTTATTCCACATTTAAACAACTATCTATATTATCATAAAATTTATAGAATGCAGAATAAAGCTGAAAAGACGTTTTTTATCACTTATGTGGTTTTATATTTAAAACAACAAAAAATCCCACATGGGTCAAACTCATAACTTGTGGGCTTTGATATTATGCTATCGATTATTATGTTAGTTTAGCTTTTTAAAAAGATAAGTTGAATGATACACAGTTATAAACAGTATCTTTGGGTAAAAGTATGCTGA
>CAZIVG010000079.1:0-7519 GCA_964542595.1 uncultured Muribaculaceae bacterium
AATAGAAGCCATCAACAACATGCGAGGACTCCCCTACAAATGGGGCGACAAGAAAAAAGAAGCACACCTCACAAAGTTTATTAACAAACACCTGAAACAACAAAACAAATCCATAAAAAAGAAACAACTGGAAATAAAAAAACTTGTAAAAATCAGATATAAAAAAGGGTTCTGAAATTAATCAAAACCCTTTTTTAATTATTGTGTCAGCTTATTAACAACCGCAACCGCAACCGCAAGTTGATTTGCAAGATTGGCCGTTGAAAGCTTTCAATCCCGGATATTTTGCAGCTGAACCGAGTTCTTCTTCGATTCTGATAAGCTGGTTGTATTTCGCGATTCTGTCTGTTCTTGAAGCAGAACCTGTTTTGATTTGGCCGCAGTTTGTTCCGACAGCCAAGTCAGCGATGAACGTATCTTCTGTTTCGCCTGAACGGTGAGAAGAAATGCAAGTGTAACCTGCTTTTGCAGCCATGTTCATAGTATCAAGAGTTTCAGTCAAAGTACCGATTTGGTTAACTTTGATGAGGATAGAGTTAGCAGTTCCTGACTCGATGCCTCTAGCCAATCTTTTTGTGTTAGTTACGAACAAGTCGTCGCCAACCAATTGACATCTGTCGCCGAGTCTTTCTGTAAGCATTTTCCAGCCTTCCCAGTCTTCTTCAGCCATACCGTCTTCGATAGAGATGATAGGATATTTTTCTACCCAATCGGCAAGGAAGTCAACCATTTGTTCTCTTGAGAAGACTTTGCCTTCGCCTTCGAGGTTGTATTGGCCGTCTTTGTAGAATTCAGAAGAAGCAACGTCCAAGCAGATTTTGATTTGTTCAGTTGTGTAGCCTGCTTTTTCGATAGCTTCGATGATAACTTTAAGAGCTTCTTCGTTAGAAGAAAGGTTCGGAGCGAATCCGCCTTCGTCGCCTACAGAAGTAACCATGCCTTTGCCTTTAAGAACTTCTTTAAGGTTATGGAATACTTCAGCACCCATTCTGATAGCTTCTGTGAAAGACTCAGCGCCAACAGGAGTAATCATGAATTCTTGGCAGTCAACGTTGTTGTCAGCGTGAGCGCCGCCGTTGATTACGTTCATCATAGGAACAGGAAGTGTTACAGCGTTGATACCGCCGAGGTATCTGTACAAAGGCATTTCGTAAGCCATTGAAGATGCTTTAGCACAAGCCAAAGAAACACCCAAAATAGCGTTCGCACCCAATTTAGATTTGTTTTCTGTGCCGTCAAGGTCAAGCATCAATTTGTCGATAGCAGCTTGATCAGCAGCGTTTTCACCGATAAGTTCCGGTGCAATGATTGTATTAACGTTATCTACAGCTTTCAAAACACTTTTACCGCAGTAGATTGATTTGTCGCCGTCTCTCATCTCAAGAGCTTCAAAAATACCTGTTGAAGCACCTGAAGGTACAGCTGCGCGTCCTACAACGCCGCAAGAAAGTGTAACATCAACTTCTACAGTCGGATTTCCTCTTGAATCGATAATCTGTCTAGCTTTTACGTCTTCGATAGTTGTTGGCATAATTTTCTCCTTTTAAGTTTTAGCCTGAACATTCTTCATGTTTTTATGACTAAATTATCCAACGAAAGTAAAGATTTTACAAGGAGCGACACTAGATTATACGAAGAAACTCTTTTGTTGAGTAAATGTCTTTTATTATGACAATCTCTGCCCCGATTTCTTTTGAGATTTCTTCAACGCTGACGCCATCAAGAAAATCGTTCGAAAACGGACGCAGCATGACCGAAGGGATAATTAGGGTCTTAATGCCCTTGTCTTTCGTCTGTCCGATGAGGTCTTTTCCTGTGATAAGCCCTGCTACCGTTACATTTGCGCCGAAGAAGTTGTTTTTAAGCTCTATCATGTCGCATTTCAGATTTTTGATTTTGTTGAGTTCTTCGGTGATTGTTTTCATTACCTTGACAGAACTTTCGGAAACCGCGAACGTTAATTCTTTCGGGTCTTTAACCTCTTTTGGAAGCTTTTTCTTTGTTTTTTCAAAATCGTCGAGAAGCAGTCTCAGTGCGCCAACCCCGTCTTCAAGCTGTGAAAAGTTGCCGTAATATTTTTTCGGCGGGATTTCATAATCCGCTTTGAGGAAAAACTCGTCACTTGCCATTGCGATTTGTTTTTTCATCTTTTTGTTGAAGTCTTCCACCTGTTTAATCATGTGCAGAGCGTTTTCTTCCGTAAGAGTTTTTAAGTCGTTTTTATGGAATTTTGTGATTCCGACAGGAACGATTGCAACTGATTCGATTATTGATTTGAATTTTGAAAAGTCGTTGAGCGTGCGTTCCAACTCTTGTCCGTCGTTATAGCCGGGGCAAAGCACGATTTGCGCATGGATGGGAATGTCCGCTTTTTCCAGCCATTGAAGGTCTTTGAGGATGTTTGCCGCTTTCGGGTTTTTCAACATTTCCACTCGCAATTCGGGATTCGTCGTGTGGACAGAAACGTACAACGGTCCGAGGTGGAGTTGTTCGATTCTTTTGCGGTCTTTTTCGCTGAGGTTTGTGAGGGTGACGTAGGTGCCTTGGAGGTATGAAAGCCTGTAGTCATCGTCTTTTATGTACAAGGATTCTCTCAAGCCTTTGGGTTGTTGGTCAACAAAACAGAAAATACATTTGTTTGTGCAAGGTTTAATTTTGTCAAAAACTGCTGATTCAAAGACGACGCCGAGGTCTTCGTCAAAGTCTTTTTCTATTTCATAAATCTCGACTTCACCGTTGGCTTTTTCGATTTCGATGTCAATCTCTTCAGCGCACATCATGTATCTGTAATCGATTAGGTCACAAGGCTTTTGAGAGTTTATTGAAAGGATTTTATCCCCTTTTTGAAGTTCAAGTTCCTCTGCTATTGAGTCTTTTAAAATTTCTGAAATTATTGCAGGCATGTTTTAGTCCTTTATGGGGAGTGTTTCTATGAATTTTTTGTAGCTTTCGAGGTCTGTGATATTCTTTTTCAGCAATTCTGTTTGAAAGTTGTCGAAGTCCGAATATTCGTCAAACAGTGCGTTTTGGGCATCGAGGAGCATAACCTCGAGTTTCGTCATGATGTCTTTGATGAACGTTTCTTTCAAGTCCTTATCAAGAACCGACATTACAGAAATCCTCGTTTGAAGTTCTGTGAAAAAGAGTGTCGGATTTTCGCTCAACGGGTTGAAAAACAGGTCGTTGAATTTTTGTTTCCAATGAAGCGTGACGGAGTAGAATGTTGATTTTTTTCCGCCTTGTGAAAAGTCGTTTTTCATTGTCACGACGCCTGTTTTGAGCAGTCTTTTAAGTGCGGGATGGATTGTGCCGATGCTTGGTTTTGTGAAACAGCCGAATTTTTCTAGGATTGTTGAACGCAAGGCATAAAGCGTGCGTTCACGGTCTTTTAGGCTGTACAAAATAAGAAGTTCAATCATATTTATAGGATAACATAAAGATTGGAGTTTCCGTATTTATTGCTAGCAAAAAAAAATTTGTTCGTATTTTATACTTATTATGAGAGTTGACTCACACAGAAAAGAGCCGAATTTTAAAGGTTTTATCGACAACACCACATCCAAAGTCCAAAGCATGACCCTTTTAAACAGAGGGTTGATGGATGTCGGTTATTCTGTTTGTCAGGTTTCGATGTCGAACAACAAAGATGAAAAGCGCGAAAGGCTCATGATGTCCGGCGCTTATCTTGTTACGGCGTTTTTGTCGCCGTTTCTATTGCTGCCGATTTTTAACAAAAATGCTCTAAAATTGAATAAGGTTATAAATTCGGCAAAAGGCAAAGAGAAGGAAATTATAAAGCTTTCCAAAAGCTATTTGAGTCAGGACGCCACGCACATGGTGGAAGGCATAAAAGAACTCGGTCATGAATTGAATTGCGAAAAGGCTTTTGAGGATTTGCTTAACCGTTTTCCGGACAAAGAGGTTTTGAGGCAAAAACTCATTAACGCAAGCCACAATGTTTTGACTGCGGATTTTCTGACAACTAGTTTGATGTGGGTTTTCACGCCTTGGGCGACAACTGAAATGACCCAAAAACTGACCAATAAAAAGACTTACTCAGCCACCTACAACATGGAAGGTGCGGGTGCGATAAAAGATGAAAGCGATAAAAAGAAGAAAAAACTCGTCGAAACAGTTCTGATTGGTGCAATTCCCGCTGTTGTTCTGCCTTTGGTTTTGAAAAAGTCGCTTAACGCAAAAAATACCAAAAATGCGTTTATGAAAGTCCTGAATAAGCGCGCTGATTTGTTTGATTACAAAGACGGAGTCAGCATGTCAAAGCTTTTGTTCCTTTCGATGTGGGCTTTGTGTGACTATCCTGCTGCTCTGGTTTCTGCGCGTGACAAGTACGAAAGAAAAGACAGGGCAATTCGTTCAGGCGCTACGCTTTTGGTTTTCAATGCCGGTGATTTTTTGATGAACAACGTAATCGGCAGGGCGCTCGACAGGTTCGGAAAAACAAAAATCATGGACAGAAGCCATTTAGGCGACAATCCCGGTTTCTTCAAGAAATTCTTGATGGATGTAAAAAATATCAAAGATATCAAGGCAATGAAAAATGTTGAGGCGTCTGTTGTTAAACGCTCAAAATCTGCTGCAATTGCGATGTATTGGACAACCTTGTTTGCGAATATGGCGCTGTCAGGTCTTTTGGTTCCTGCGATGTTAAACAAGATGCTGAAAAACAGTCTCACAAAGGATTTTGCAGGCACTGTGAAAGAAAGCCAACCTTCGACGAAGCAATGGACGGCAGGTTACACTACGATGGAAGCGTTTTTGAAATAATCATAACAATCTCATACAAAAAAGACCCCCGCAGGAGTCTTTTTAATGGTGTCGACGGAGGGACTTGAACCCTCACGAGTTGCCTCACACGCCCCTCAAACGTGCGCGTATACCGATTCCGCCACGTCGACATGGCTATATCTACATACTATCACAAACTATTTTTTTGTGAAATGTTTTTTAAAACTTGCCGATGAAGGGACTCGAACCCCCATGAGTTGCCTCGCACGCACCTGAAGCGTGTGCGTCTACCATTTCGCCACATCGGCAAATCTAAGTTTTAAAAGTACAATCCTTTGTGGCGAAGCAGCTGTCGCTGCATTCTGACCCCTTGGGCAAAAACAATACTCAATTGTTTTTGCAAACATCACCCATCTTGGGTTCCTGCCACATCGGCAAGACTTCTATTCTAATAATAAAATCAATAACCTATTTTTGCAAGAATCTAATTATTCAGAAGCCATTCTAATTACGATTTCCTTTTTTAAATCTTCCAATCTCGATACTTCGATTTTACAGAAACTAATCTCACTAAAGCCCGATAACTCGGCTAAAAGGCTTAAAAAGTTGTTTTTTCGACGCCTATGACACGTTAGTGAATCGAGCTAGAAAAAAGAATTTTTTAAGCCTTTTGCCTCAGACAAATCGGACTAATCATTGTTCGAAAAGGTTTCTGTACAAATCTGCGCATAGGCTTTTCAGATTTAAAAAAGTTAACCTAAAACGGCAAGAATAAATACAATCGCTAACGTATAGGCAAAACCAAAAAAAATGTTTATAATAACTGTGCGGCGCAAAAATTAGGAGTTTATTGTGGAAAACAACTGTAAAAAAAGAATCCTCTTTTTGGGGATGCCTGATATGGCTCTCGTTTGCTTGTCAAAACTTGTCTCAGACGGCTTTAACATCGTAGCTGTGGTGCCTCCGCACAGAACTGAACCCACTTTCGACCTGATGTGCAGCATGGCGAAAAGTGCGAAACTCCCGATCATTACCTATGAAAGAAGCCTTGACGAAATCGACTTTATCCACAAAATCCGACAGCTAAACGCAGATATCGCGGTCGTTTGTTCTTATAACAAAAAATTTCCTCCTGAACTTTTAAAAAGTGTAAAAGGCGGTTTTGTGAATTGTCACCCGTCGCTTTTGCCCGAATATCGAGGCGCAAACCCCTACAGCCACGTGATTATAAACGGTGAAAAGGAAACCGGTTTGACTCTTCATTTTATGGATGAAAACTTTGATACAGGAAACATAATCTTGCAAAAGCGTATCCCGCTTGAAAAAAAAGAAACAATGGGGACGTTGTTTAACAAAATGAATTATATCTGTGCTCAAGTCCTTTCTGATTTTTTGGCCAAATACGAATCAGGACAAGAGATTGCAACATATTCGCAGCCGTCTGGAGTGTTCAAAAAAGCGCCCGCAATCGATTCGAACAATCTGAAAAACTTCATAAACTGGGAACAAGACGCCGCTGCAATCGAAAGATTCATCAGGTCGTTGAACCCCTTTATCAGCGCTATGACACATTTCAGAGGGGTTTTTGTAAAAATTTATTCAGCGGATGCGTCTGACAAAAAGCCAAAAGAAGCACCCGGCACAATCTGTCACGTGAAAGACACTTTGGGAATCGCGACGACAAACGGAATTTTGCACATAAAATCTCTGCAATTCGGGTCTTATATGATTTCAGATGCGAAAGAATTTATCGACAAATTCAAACCCCAAGTCGGCGAGACTTTTAATGTTTTTTAGAGTATAATCTCGTTTATGAAAGCAACTGAAAAACTACACTTCACAACTGCAGGACAGCCGATTTGCTCGGAGGCAAAAGGTTATAAAAAATCTTTTGAAATCCTTGAGGACTTGAAACTCGACGGGTTGGAACTCGAATTTGTTCACGGCGTGAGAATGAATGACGCAAACCGAACTCTTGTGCGCGAAATCGCCGCCACGAAGAACATGGTTTTGACGGCTCACGGACCTTATTATATCAACCTTAATTCAAAAGAGGAGGAGAAAATCGAGGCGAGTGTGACAAGAATCCTTGACACAGCCAGAATCGGCAAGGAACTCGGCGCGTTTAGTGTGACTTATCACGCTGCATTTTATATGGGGATGGACCCTGAAGAGGTTTACAAAAAAGTCGAAAAGTCGATGGAAGAAATCTGTGCGACTCTTGACGAAGAGGGCAACGACATCTGGGTTCGTCCTGAAACTACGGGAAAAGGCACGCAGTGGGGCGATTTGGATGAAATCGTGAGGCTTTCAAAAAACTTTAAACAGGTATTGCCTTGCGTCGATTTCTCTCACCTGCACGCAAGAACAAACGGTCAATTCAACACGTATGACGAGTTTTGCTGGATTTTCGACAAAATCGGAAACGAACTTGGCGCATACGCTCTTGAGAATTTTCATGCTCACCTTGCGGGAATCGAATATACCGCAAAAGGAGAAAAGAAGCACCTTTTGCTTGAAGAAAGCGATATGAATTACAAAGACCTGATGAAGGCGTTTAAGGCGTTTGACGTTAAGGGCGTTCTTGTCTGTGAAAGCCCGATTATGGAACGTGATGCAGTTCTTTTGAAAGAGTTTTATAACAGTCTTTAATTTTTGTTAAGGTGATTTTGTTTTACTGACAAAAAATATTTTCACGGGTTTTTCTCCAAGTAGATAAGAAGAAGGAGAAGAGAATGAATTGAGAGGGTTAGGCCATGGAAGCTTCGCTGCG
>CAZIVG010000080.1:0-7473 GCA_964542595.1 uncultured Muribaculaceae bacterium
TTATCATCGCTATTGCGAGGAGCGGTCCGATAATCAAAATGGTCGGGACTAAAGTTATAAAAAGCAAATATGGCAAGCCGATAGCCGAAAGGTGCTGGTTGGGAATTTGTTCATAGCATAAGACGAAAAGTCTTGAAATTTGGTCGAAAATAAAAGGAGAAAGTCTGGCAATCGCAAAAAACATTACAATCATTGCAATAGCCATTGAAAAGTCTTTCGATTTTACAACCTGACCTTCTTTTCTCGCTTTTTCAAGTTTTTGGTGGGATGCCTCAAACTGTTTATCTTCATCACCCATGGGGAAGGGTCCTTAACTTTTTATCTAACCATACTCAACGCTAACATTCTACCATGAAATATACTTATTAATATGCAACATTCAAATGAAATATTTTATTGGATTTAACACTTAAAAAATGGTATAAATAATTATAAATAAACACCTTGAAAAGGTGAGTCACATACGGCTCCGACAAGGAGTCGGAAATGACGACACTAGATTAGATAAAAAAAAGGATGTATGATGTTAGATTTAAATATTTTGCTGAATCCGGTAATTCTCGCAATAATCCTACTTTTCATAGGGGTTTTGGGGTATTTTGTTTCGAAAGTGATATACATAAACGGGTCTTTGTCCGCTTTGACAAGGGTTTTGCAGTCGTTTAAAAAAGGAAACATTGTTTATCGATTCAAGGAACTTGATGAGATTTTTTCTCACAACCCTTTTGTTTCAAGCTATTGGCAAGAATTCAAAAACACACTTGTTTTTAACGATGCTTCTTCAAAAGGGGCTGCGGGCCCTGACAATTCCAGTATTCATTGCACGGTTGATTCAGGATACTTTTTTAATGAAGAAACACTCGTAAACAGCAAATTGAACTACAAATTTATCTCTGCGGTTCCAACGATTTTGACAGGTTTGGGGCCTTTGTTCACGTTTATGCATATATCGCTTGCATTTTCAAAGGTTAATTTTGTGACTCAAGAAGCTACTCTGGCTTCGGTTTCGGCTCTTCTTGCCTCAATGAAAGTTGCGGCTATGATTTCGGTAGTTGCGGTCGGCAGTTCGATTCTTTTTATGGTTGTCGAACGGATTTTGTATAAAAACCTTTGTGCCACTCCTTTGAGTGCTTTTCAACTTGAATTAAACAAACTCTTTGACAATATAACTTCCGAAAAGTTTCTTGTTGAGCTTTTGAGAGAATCAAAGCTTCAAAATGCGGCTTTAAATCAGGCTTTTGACGGGCTTCCTCTGCAAATGAAAATGGCGTTTGACAAAAGTTTTAAAGAGAGTCTCGTTCCTTATTTGGACAATCTGATTTTCTCTGTTAATAAGCTTCAGGAGAACTTGAACAAAAAGGGTGCAAAAGGTATTCTTGAAGACCTTTTCGGAAGTAATAACGAGGACTAATTCTGAATGAAATACACGAAATACAAATCGAATAATCAAAATTCCTCGGACGAAAATGTTTTTTGGGTGACGATGAGCGACCTGCTTTTGGGGTTGGTTGTTGTTTTTTTGGTGCTGTTCGTTTTTGCAATCAGCGGTTTTACTCAAAACAAGGTTAATGAAAAGGAAACTCAATATCAAGTTACTGAAAAAATAGCAAAAGAACTTGAGAAAAACAACATAAAAGTTGATGTGGATAAGTTTTCAGGCAGAATCAAGATTTCGGATTTAGAACTTTTTGAAATCAACAGCTTTGAACTTTCTTCGAAAGGAAGAAGCTATATGTCAAAGTTTGTGCCTGTTTATCTCAACACGATTATGAAAGACAAAAGCGTCAGAGACAATATTTCTCGCATTATAATCGAAGGTCACACCGATTCTCAAACTTTTTCAGGGGCAAAATCTCCTGAAGAAAAGTATTTCAAGAATATGGATTTGAGTTTGAAACGTGCGTCCAGCGTCGCAGAGTATATTGTTTATTCTGATTTTTCAGGCAAAAAAGCTTATGAAAAAGAATTGTTTAAACTGCTTTCCGTTGAAGGAAAAGGCCCTTCTGAACCTGTCTTGGTCGCTGGGAAGGAAGATTTCTCAAAAAGCAGACGGGTTGAACTTAAAATTATGTTCAAAGACAAAAGCGTTTTGGACGTTATAAAAAAATAATTCTGCAAAATCTTTTCTCTTTACGTTATAATGGAATTGGTTAGCGACTTGGATGATAAAAATGGCAGATAAAAAAACTAAGAAAAAAATAAAAGTGGCATTCCCGCACATGGGCAATATCTATGTGGTTTGGGGGTCTGCACTGAGAAGACTCGGAGTTGAACCTCATATTCCTCCATATTCGAACAAAAGAACTTTGTCTTTGGGTACAAAAAACAGTCCTGAATCGATTTGTTTGCCTTACAAACTCATCCTCGGTAACTTTATTGAGGCAATTGAGGGCGGTGCGGATTATGTTGCAATGATTTCTTCACCGGGAATTTGCCGTTTGGGCGAATATGGTGCAGGTATTCAGCATACGCTTGAAGATATGGGATATCACGCAAATTATGTGGAATTGCAGCTTTATGACGGAGTTCAGGGGATGTTTCGTTTCCTTACCGAATTAACAGGTGTTAAAAACCCTGTGACTATCATCAGGGCAATTGTTTTTGCGTTCAGAAAAGTTTTTGCTGCAGACAGAATGGAAAACCTACTCGCATACTACAGAGCGAGAGAAGTCAAGACAGGCTCGGCTGAAAAAGCCTTCAGAAGCGGAATGAAGCTTATTTATGAATCAAACAACACAAGAGAACTCAAAAAAGCTGAAAAGATTGCTTCTGCCGATATGAAAAAAATCGAAATCGACCCGAATAGAGAGATTCTTTATGTTGATTTGACCGGTGAGATTTATATGGTCCAAGATCCGTTCTCGAATCAAAATATTGAAAGAGAACTCGGAAAAATGGGCGTCGAAACAAGAAGAACGCTCACAATTTCAAGCTTCTTGAAGGACGCGATTATTCCAAAAATCTTTGTCAAAGGCGAAACCCACCTCGAGCGCGCGATTCGTCTTGCGAAGCCGTATTTGAGAAGAGATATCGGTGGTGACTCTTTGGAATGTGTTTCGGATATCATTTTTGCAAACGAAAACGGAAAAGACGGAATTATTCACATCAGTCCGTTTACGTGCATGCCTGAAATTATGTCTCAGAATTTCTTCCCTGCTATGAGAGAAAACTGTGACATTCCGATTTTACCGTTGATTATGGATGAACAAACCGGAAAAGCTGGTTACATCACTCGTCTCGAGGCTTTTGTCGATTTGATGAGAAGACGTAAAAGAAGAAGAGAACAAGCATCTAAAGACGAGGAATCAACCGTTAAACTTTGATTGTGCAAGCAATAAGCCGTCATTTAAGTAAGATTCAACAGCCTGTTCAATCTTTTGTAAGGTTGCTTTTATTTCTGTGAGTTGTTCTTCACTGAAGTTTTGCAAAACATAAACCTCAGACGGCAAAGGCGGTTGAGGGCCGATTCCGACTTTTAATCTGTCAAAGCTGTTGTTGCCGCCAAGCACTCTTATGATTGACTTTATTCCGTTATGTCCGCCGTCGGAGCCTTTTGCGCGAAACCTCAATGCACCTGTCGGAAGCGCGATATCATCATAAATTACTAAAATATCTTCCCTTTGGATTTTGTAAAAATTCATCACCGCAATCAGTGACTCGCCAGAAAGATTCATGAAAGTTAGTGGTTTTAAAAACAAAACGCTTTCTCCGTTGATGTTTGTTTTTGCGATTTCGCCTTTGAATTTTGATTCGTTTGTGAAAGAAAAATTCCACTTGTGCGAAAGGTAGTCCAGCGCCATGAAACCTGCATTGTGTCTTGTGAATTTATATTTGTCACCGAGGTTTCCCAGTCCTATTATTAATTTCATTTTTTCACTTTCTCTTTAAATACGTTTTGAACTTTATAAAAAAATAAGATTACTCCAAACGTTACATACTAATTACCAATAAAAAAAAGGCTAAAACCGTTTATCTATATAATGTGAGTTTAATTTAACATTTTAACACAATTTCCAACAACTTTTCAAAATACTTTTTTTAAATACTTTATATTTTAGGGACGGAGGGGACAGATGTCAACCAAAAACAAAGCCATAGTGAATCTGAAAAGCAGTGAAAAGGTTGCCAATTTTTTAGAATCAAATCACTTGCACAAAAAAGATTTCGCTGAAATGATAGGTGTCACATTGTCATATGTTTACAACCTCATCGATAATGCTATTCCTTTTTCCACAAGAGGGATTACGCTCGAGAGGATTGCGACCGTAATGGATGTTATGCCGGAAGAATTTGTGGAATATAAAATTCCTCAAGAACCGATTTTGATGGATGATTCGATCGAATTTTTAAGAGAGAGACAAAAAGATAAAGGGATTTCAACTGTTCAACTTTTGAAGAGTTTTCCCAGAAAAAAACGGGTTGAAATTGTTGACATTTTGAGGGGAGCAAGACCGATTCCGCTTGACTGGAAAGAACTTTCCCTGATTGCGCAGGTCTTGGACATTACGAGGGAGGAGATCTATCCTTTTTGGGAAGAGAGAGCCAGACAACTCTTTCAAAGTGCGGGCATGAACCTGCAAGCCAACGTCGGACTGGTGAATGCGATGTTCGATTGTGCAAGAACTTATGTGGAAAAATAACCCAAAGGCTCCTTTTTAGGGGCCTTTTTTCTGGTTTTGAACTGCCAAAAATGGCAGTCAATGAATTATTTATTTACCGATGCAAAAATGTTCGAAAATATTTTCCAAAATCTCATCCGTGATTACTTCGCCTGTGATTTCATCCAGCGCTAAAAGCGCCGATTTTACGTCAATTGAAATCAAATCCTGTAACTCACAGTTTTGGGTCGCAATCAACCCGTTCACAAGCGCACAACGCGCTCTTGTGAGACATTCTTCCTGTCGTCTGTTTGTCACAAATTCTGTTTCTTGGGACTCTTTTGTCAAAACCGTTTCTTTAATTTTTTTCTTCAATTCCTCAATGTTGAATCCTGTTTTTGAAGAAATATTCACCGCCTCAGGGTTTGGAACTTCTGCAAGGTCTGATTTTGTGGCAACTTTTATGTGTGGCTTTTCTTCAATCATTTCATAAATCAGTGCATCTTGCGCGTCAAAACCTTTGCTCCAATCAAAGAGAAAAAGAATCAAATCCGCATTTTCAACGCAGTTTTTTGTGTATTCAATCCCGATTGCTTCGACTTTGTCGATTTCGCAGCCGTCTCTGATTCCCGCTGTGTCGATGAGTGTCGCAGGGATTCCGTCAAGATCAATGGATTCTTGGATAATATCTCGGGTTGTTCCCGGGATTTCTGTTACGATTGCACGTTCGAGATTTAAAAGCGCATTGAAAAGAGATGATTTTCCTGCATTCGGGCAACCTGCAATAGCAATTTTTATGCCCTGTCTCATTAGATTTGAGGCGTTTGCATTTTTGAGTATTTTATCAATTTTTTCTATGGCAGATTTTGCAGATTCTTCAACAAATGTATATTCAGGTTCTGCAACGTCTTCCGGAAAGTCGATTGCCGCAATCATTCTGGAATAAAGATTAAAAAGTGAAGTTTTTATGTTCGTAATCTCTTTTGTTAATGCACCGGAAAGGTTATTTGCGCTTTTTTGAGCAAAATCCGATGTTTTTGCATGAATTAAGTCCAAAACCGCCTCGGCCTGTGAGAGGTCGAGTTTTTTATTCAAAAATGCACGTTTCGTAAACTCACCTTTTTGAGCGTTTCTTGCTCCGTTTTTTATTGTCAAATCGAGAATTTTTTTTACGACCTTGATACCTCCGTGGCACTGGATTTCAACCACGTCTTCACCGGTGTAGCTGTTGGGAGATTTAAAAGGCAAAACGACGACTTCATCGATTTTGGCTTCATTTTTAACAATCCAGCCGTGGTGGATTTTTCCTGCTTCGAGAGTTTTTTTCGAAAAAATCTTTTGTACAATTTCAAACGCCTCACCGCCTGAAAGTCTTATTATTCCTACTCCACCCATTCCAAGAGGGGTTGCGATTGCTGAAATTGTTTCGAATTCATAGTTTATATTCATAGTTTGATATTATTATCAACAGATGGTTTTTGCAATCTATATTTTAAAAAGCCCGCTGCGAATAGGTTTTTGTGCATTTTATTAAGAAATATTAAGCCCACTCGAAACAAAAAGGCAATTTTTCTGTGTGTAAATACTTTATATATATACGAGAGATAAATAAGAGATACCGAGAGAGAAAAGTTTTAAATCAAAAATAATTTTAAACCACACATACACACACCTACCACACACCTACCACACACTAACCTACACTTACTTACACACACGAGGAATCAAAAAAGATTCAGCGGGATTCATTACGAATCCCGTTTTTTTTAATGCATAAACATAATCAATAATTTACGCCCGAAAAGCATCAATCCTACAAAAACGCTTGTCAATGCCGCAATTAAAACAACTCCTGCGGAAAGATCTTTGGCGAGTTTCACGAGTTTTGAATATTTGTTTTTGTAGAGTGCATCCAGTGCAAACTCAATCACTGAGTTGAAAAGCTCTGCCGTTATGACATAACTTATTGCGAGAATCAAAATGCAGTATTCAACACATTTGAAGTTCAGAAGAATGCCGCCAAGAAGTGCAAAAAAGCCTATCAGCAAATGAAAACGATAGTTTCTTTGTGATTTGTAAGCTACGCTCAATCCTTGAATTGCGTAATATAAACTTTTTCTGTACCCGCCGGATGTAAACTTCGACATTCTTTGCTCCTTTAGTGATTTATTTCGCCTGTCATTTTGTTTTGGATTTCCCACATTTCTTCCAGACTTTCTTCTGTAAGGTGGTCGTATCCCATCAAATGCAGGATTCCGTGGCTGAGGAGGAAGTAAAGTTCCTCTTCAAAACTTTTGTTGTTATCTTTCGCTTGCACTTTTGTTGTGTCTAGCGAAATCAAAATTTCACCCAAATTGATTTCATCATCGAAAACAAATCGTTCTTCTTTTGGGCTGTCTGCAAAAATAGCAAAGCTTATAACGTCAGTTGCGCGATCTTTTTCACGGTAATCTCTGTTTATTTCGTGAATTTTGTCATCATCCACAAAAACTACATCAAAGTATAAAAGTTTTGGGTTGTATTCTCTTAGACAGGACTTTTCAACCCATTTTTCGTTGTTGAGAAAAAAACGAGTCATCGCCTCCGCACTTTTCGTTATTTCTTTTAATTCTGCTGTTAGCGAAAAGTCTTCGTAAATGTTTTCTATAAAAATATTTATTTCTGTTTTATTTTTCATCTTCTTCATTTTCAATCTTTTGAAGTCGTTTTTGGATTTTCTTTTCGATTTTGTCTTCTTCGTCGGTTGTAATCCTGTCCGGTGCGACGAATTTCTTTTTTAAGACTTTTTCTTCCAGTTCTTGAATAATGTTTTCGTGATATTTGATTCTCTGGTGGTGCGCTGCTCTGAGGTTTTTGCTCAATGCAGTAGCGATAG
>CAZIVG010000081.1:0-7427 GCA_964542595.1 uncultured Muribaculaceae bacterium
TCTACCGAGCCTTGAAGTGTCACGGCTATGCACGTTTGCAGGTTCAATATTGCCAAGAGTATAATTATCACTTTTTTCATTTTTGGATTATAGCATACAGTGCTTGACTAAAAAAATCGGGAGAGTGTATTAAAAAACACAGAAAGGAGCCTCCCCCGAAGAGAATATTATGCTAAACGACTTAGATTTTATATGTTTTTAAATTTGCATAAATAACATCTTTTTCCCAACCACCTTTTTTGAAAACATCTCTATTTCCTGATTCATCAAAGAATCTTGGGACTTGTCTTTCACCGTCAATCGCTTTTCCGTAAACCCAGGGTATGTTTTTTGAATGGGTAACAGATTTTAGCGGACAGCATTGAGGAATTTTGATTCTCATGTTTTTTGTCCTTTCTAAATAAGCCCGTGCTTTTTGACCTTTAAGCCTCTCTTTTTCAACCAAACAAAGTTCCTCATCCTCTTCCACAAATCTGTGAATTTCAAGTTTTGAACATCCGTTTTTCTTGCAAAAAAGAGTGTAAACAATTTCTTTAAAAATCTTTTTTCCGTCAAAAACAATTTTTTCAGGCTTTTTCATAATATAAGTTTCAATGCACCAAAAAGTTTCGGGGTCGCCGGTGCTGTATGCGACGCCGCAGCAGCAAAATTTCAAGGTCTTTCTCCTCCGTGAAGTATATATCCGTAATCTTTTCCAAAGCCAATTAAAAAGGCATGGCCATGCCGCCTTGTGTAAGTTGGGCTTTCACCGTTTTGTGTTTCGTGTCCACCTCTTACTTATTTATTTATACCACACTTTTCGTACCCCATGGGGTACGATTTTTGGCCGTTTATTAAATATAGTGAGTCTCGTAAAAATGAAGCGCATAGCGGGTTTCGTCCATTGCATCATCATTTTCTTTCAAAGGCATGTCCAAATCGAGCATGCGATTTTCTCTTTCGTCCTGATTCGGATAACGATACAACCCAAACTCTCTGAGTGTATTTTTACAGCGATCCTTATTCACAATCAGCCTGTCATAATTTATTATCGAGCGCACTATCCCAATGCTGTCAATAACCTTCGGCTTTCGCTCATGAACAATTATTCCTTTTAAAGCCTGACGAAGTTTATGGTTCTGCTCCGGACGGGCATTGTCTGCATTTATAAAACGGAAATACTTCTTGTATTCCTTTTGTTTTTCAAAAATCCATTTTATGACGCTGTCTTCGCCGAGTTTTGAAGAATAAAGTTCATCAATTTTGTAATATTTTTTGTCTTTTGTAACTCCGTAAAGCCCGCAGCATAAGGGATGTCTCCATCCCCAGTCCAGTCCGAGGAAGTATTCCAAAAACTCGTTATTCGAAATCTTCTCCAAGATTTCATTATGAGAACAAGTATGTTTCGTCTCGCAAAAAGTGTCATAAACCAAACCTTCTGCCACGACCCAAAGTCCCTTTATTTTCCTTGCCTCAAAAATCCCGTAATAAAGCTTTTTCTGATTTTCGATAAAAGCTTTCGAGAGGTTTGCGTTGTCCTCCATCGTAAAATGACGATAGTCAAAAATGCTTCGAATATTTTTGTCGTTTTCAAGAAAAGGTTTTATCCTCTCAGTGTAAAGCCAATGGTTAGAACTTTCAGGATTTGAATCCGCTATTGCACGAGCCTTTTCCGGGGTAAGCCTCGAAAGAGCCATGTTATAAAAACCGTAATGATGTTTCGGCAATTCGTTTGCATACCAAAAGTCCCACGTTGCACCCTGAATATTCGCATCACTGTCTGACTTTCCACCACCAACAACAAGACAGTTATAAAGCTTCCCCCAAAGTTTTATATCTAATTCTCCGCTGGCAGAATTGAATTTGACCTGAGCGCCATGGTAGTTTTTCAGATAAGGTAAAAGTTCAACAAGAACGTTGTTTCTCACCGTATTTTTTGAATACCCCGAAAAAACCTTCAAATACTCGTTCCCGATGTAATCAAAAATTTGAGGTATTTTATAAATTATAGAAAGCGTCTTTGCAGACCTTACTGCCCCGTCACAAAGCGTAAAAAACGCCATTTTTTCGGGCGGAAGACTCAAAAACCGTTTATGTTTTTTACTGTATTTTGATTTTGTCCAATCAATCGGCACTATTTTCTCCCCTCTATTTTAAACTCTCCAACATAGTCTTTTGTTATTTTTAAATATTTTTTACTCCTTCAAAAGTACGTGATTCCCATTAATCGTGACCCAATTCCCGGTAGCAGAAGCTCTGTAAGATTTTCTTGAGCCTGATGATTTCGACTGTTTATTTGGGATGTATTCCTTTGCGGCATCAAGGTCGCCCATATCTTTTATTTGATGATATTTTTTAGGATAAAAGTCTCTGTCCCCTTTTTCTCCAATCATATAAACTTTACCGACATTGTCATCCAAATTTTCACTAAAAACCGCATCTTTTGCGTTTCCATAATTTGTCACATTTTCCGGATACTTAGGAGTGAATTTTTTACAATCCCCGGTCCCTAGTGCATTGAAGGTTATCGCCTTAACTTCTTTTATAGACGAACCAACCATCTGCGCAAGACTTCCGCCGAGCGAATGACCCGTAACATAAATTTGGTAAGGATATTTTCTTTCTACGAATTTGTAAAACAAAGTTGCATTAATATACTGGCTTGGAGCTTCTCTTTTTTTCCACATTTCATAGTCTTCCTTTAAATCCTTATGCGCCTCTTCGGGGCCTCGTTTTGTATCCGTCCCTCTGTAAGTCAAAATTATTTTACCGTTTTTATAATATGCTTCCGAATAAAATCCGTTGCCCAAATCCTCTGATTGCTCAATCAATTGATATCCTAAATTTTGTGTATATTCTCCGTTGTTATAAACGCGTCCGGAAAGATACTGTGCATCTTTCACAATTTTATCTGTCATTGTTAATTCCTTTATTTTCTGTAATATGATATAATTTTTTGATGAAAATTAATTGGCTTGAAAATCCCTTAAAATTAACTTTCTTTTGCAATGCCTATGCGATGATAGGCTTATTATCTCTAATTTTTTATGTGGGTTGGTTTATTGATATTCAAATTTCTTCGACAGAATTTGGTACAGCATTTGCACTTCTCTTATTTTTTGCAGCCTCAGCCCAAGTCATATTGTCTGCCGCTTGCCTCGGCTTGCTATTCGTCGAGATCCTTTTCAAACACAAAATGAAAAACAAATTCATTAAAGAAAACAAAATCTACAACGCTTTTTTCTACCTCGGTTTTATTTTCAATACACTTATGCTCTTGCTCATTGCACACATCTATTTCAAACCAGAGGAAATTTATGGCTTCTGACAAACTAAAAGAAAACCCTTTAAAATTCACAATTTCAGGCAACTTGTTCGCGTTTATCGGCTGGTTCGCAATGTCAAAATATATACAGCTTTATTTTGATTATGACTACATTCAAAAACTGAATGAAGCCGGTTCTTTCGACTTAGCACTGGATCAAATAACGACAAAGGTTATTTTCTGTTTGATATTTTCTGCTCTGCTATTCTTGCTAGAGTATATGCTTGGTTTCAAAATAGAATCCAAATTCTTAAAAGACAACATTATTTATAACACTTTATTTTACATAGGATTTTGGTTCAATATCCTCTTCCCGCTTGTTTGTATGGCTTCTTATATCATTTCAAAGTCATAACCTCAATCGGCACTTGAAACAGCCTCATCCGCCTCGTCTGTATTATTCAAAACCAATCCTTCGCCCATTTCTTTGAGACTTTTCAAATACTCCTCCTGAGTGCATTGGTCATTATTTTGTTGTGTTTTTGCGGCTGCAGCCGCACTCAACGCACGTTTTTCTTCTTCTGTGCAAACGAGCTTGTACAAAGCAGCATTAAGGGTCGCATTTGTGCTGTCTAGCCATTTCAATCGTAATTCTCGCTTTAGTTTTGCACGATTAATTTCTATCAAATCTTTAATTTTCTGTGACTCACTCAACCCTGTGCTATAAAACTCCGAGGGTAAAATGTCACTGAACGTAAAAATTTCGTCTAAAAATGTAATATTATTTTCTGAAATCGCCTCTGCACAAGTGGTTTCTAGTTTTTTATATTTTGTTTTCGTTATTTTTTTCATAATTCTCCTTTAGTTGAGGGGTATATTATTGCCCGCAATCCAAAAAGGCAACAAACGTGCCTTTTCGGATATCTCGGGGCAGTTATGCAGTCTTATTTAAATGCCTTCAACTGTCGCTTCGAGCGCTTTTGTTTTCGAATGGATTTCAATGTCAATAAGCTTTGTTTGCTTGTCTGCACCTGTGCCGAATTCGTGTTCAGTGTAAACACCTTTTCCGTCAAAAGTCAAAGTAGCAAAATCGTCCTGAACCCCGTTAATAGGTACAGCAGTGGCCTTTGCTTTGTAAACACAGAAATGAACATCCCCGCCTTCGTTGTTTGTGTCGAGGATTTGGGCTTTCAATTGGAAGTAACCGGGTAAATTGCCGCCACCAAAAGAAAAACGAGCCATTTCATCATCGCCTGTGCCTGATTGGCTGAATTTTCCGCCTGTCAACTGCGCAAGAACCTCAAGGCTTAGCTTTGCATATTCCATGTTGAAAGCCACAGACTTGATTTTGTTAGCGATTTCAAGAACCTTTTCATCGCCCGTAAGTGTTTTTTCTTCCATTTCATAAGTTAAGGAAATTTGTCTCACCCCCGGAAGGTCAATCCCCGCCGCACAAGTGAATTTTGTTTCCGTATCTTCTGTGATTGGAAACAATTTTGCGTCATCGACGCCGAATAGTTTTGTAACTGTTTTGAGTGCCATTTTTTTCTCCTATCTGTTGTGTGTAACTGTAATGTCCAGCACATAAACGTGCCTTTTGGATGTATCCTTTTCAAGGTATAGCGGCCCCTTGTTCAGCAAAACATGCATTCTTTTCCCGTTAATTAAAACTGACTTTTGAAATCCGTCTTCGGGAAAAAGCAAATCATGAAGCACAAAACAGGTATCCCTTGAAAGCTTTAGGTCTGAGTTTTTGACCTTAATATTAATTGATGAGCGTCTGGCGAGATCACAAGGCAAACTGTTATAAAGATTCAACAAAATTGTGTTTTCACCACTCGTTGAATCAAAATCGAATTTAACCTCGTCATCAGTAGCCAAAGAATTCTGTACCAAAAAAATTTTTATATCATCAAGAATCATTTTTTCTCCTTTTTTTAAATTATGCGAAGTAAACTTCGTTGATTACCAAAACATCACTGCCTATCGGGTAATAAGGATTCACATTTACAACTTTGTAATCACGCCCTTTTATCTCGACAATGTCGTCTACTTTTATTACCGATTCGCTGAAAAGCTTACCTGCAGAGGTAAGTTCTTCTCCGTGAGAGCCGGTCGTCAGCGAGTTTTTGAATTCAATTTTGCACTCGATTATTTCCTGTGCAATGATTTTCGGCTCACCGTTGCTGTCTGTTCCGTTTATCGTTTTTAAAACAGCAGAATCAGTGAGCATACTTGTGTAATAGCCCATGGCATTTCCTTTCAGATTTTTGTTTGTCTAATATTTATATGAAATTTTGCAAAAGAAAAACGGCACTTTTGATGCCGTTAAAATAGCTGGATCGTGTCCGTAACCGAATTATTTGTCTGGGTAATAAACGGTCACTTTGGGTTTGTTATTTTTTATTATTTCATGCTTATTTGAAAAAAAGTTAATGTATTTTCCGTTTTACTTTTTAAACTAAATAGCAAAACCAAACCCCTTTTTTACCCATTTTCTGACCAAATAAAGAGCCACACAAGATACAAGCATCTTTGATTCTTCAGTTTTTCCCTCATTTGAATAAGACACAGAGCCTGCCCCCAAACTGATTGAGGATATACCTTGTTCCTTGTTCTTCAAGTGCGGGTCGTTTGAATTTTTGAGAATCTGAATAGCCTCCTCACAAACAGCGTCTTTAATGTCTTGCGGAGTTCCATAATCTCTCGGAAACTGGAGTGTTTGCTCTTTTTCTGCTTTCTCCCCACAAAAATCAAACGCGTTGATTTTTTTTGTTGCAGTGATTAAAAGTTTTTCCTGCTCCTCATCAGCCAGTGTGAACCATTGCGCAGAATCATATCTTTCTTCAAAATAAGCCTGCGCCTCTTCAGCCGTAACAAATGAGTTTTTGTACAATACGATTGTCATATTTTTCTCCTTTTTTTGTAATATTTATTTGCTTCTGTAATATCCCCGAACCTTTGTGCCATCGGCTCTTTGATAAGATTCAACATAGACCATTCCGCCTTTTGAGACTGTTTCTTTTGCTTCTTTTTCAGACGGAATTCCTATGGTTTTTTTCTGGTAGTTTATTGCCTTTTTGAACTTTTCTTTTTCACCCCCGCTCATTGAATCGATTTGTTCTTTTGTGAAGATTTTTTCGTTGCCGGTTTCTTTGTTTTTATAACCCTTTGGAATATCTCCTTTGAATCGTTTTTCCAGTGAAGATTCAATATAAGCCTGCTCTCGAAAATCGTTCAATTTTTTATATTGAGAATCTAACATGTCTTTCAGGGTCTGACCCGTAAGCTTTGTGCCGCCTTCTTTCTTGGCAGGAGGATTTAAAAGCAAATCTTTCACATAATCGGCCTTGCTCGCATAAGGATTTTTCTCATCATAAAAATTATCCCAGCTTCTGGTATAATGCGAAGGCTGATTTTCAGAAGCTTCGACAATTAGTTTGCCTTGCTTCATTTTTGTATAAATTTTTTGTGCAATTAAGTCATGACGTTCTTTTTCAGGCAAATTTTTGACAGCATTGGTTCCAATTTCTTTCTTGATTTCTTTAGCAATATCTCTGCCTGCCGAATTATTATACAAATCCATGTTTTGACGGCTTGGAGTTTGTTCTTGAACTAAAAAATCGAATATTTCATTAGCATATCCACCCGCTGCTGAAACTGGCACAGAATATTTCAATGCGACATCTGCAGAGGCAAAAGCATGCCTGAAAGCATCAGTTTCGTCATCTTGTCCAAACTTTCCGTTAATTTTCAGTTTGTATTTTTTTTGATATTCTTTTGCAATTTCAAAGTAATCTTTCATCTTATTTTCTCCTTTTTTTTAAATCAAAAACAGCACTTGAACAAGTGCTGTCACATCTAAACATTAGTACCCCTTAAAACTCCCGAAGATACTCAGGAATAATAGGTATTTTTTGTAAATTAATTATGCTTGAACGAGCATTTTGGTCTGACTTTATCACTTCAATATCATGAAAACCGTGTGTTTTATGTTTTAATATTTTTATTTTTTCGAAATCCTTGTTTAAAGACAAAAACACCAGATTTTTATATTTTTTGTCTTGTTTTTTCAAAACATAAAAACAATAATATTTTGTACCACATCGATAAATATCATCATAAACCCCAATAACTTCATCCACTCCATCGTCATCCATATCAAAAAAGTCTGCCCACCCCT
>CAZIVG010000082.1:0-7407 GCA_964542595.1 uncultured Muribaculaceae bacterium
TGTTGATGTCTTTGCCGATAATGTTCATCATTGTGAACAAATCAATTGAACTTACAATCAAAAACTACAAAGATGTTCAAAACAATTTTGAAAAATTGTACGAAAGCAAAAACGCAACAAGAACGAAGTCAACCAGAAGAAATGTATATTAAAAAATGATTGAAAATAAAAAGTTTTTAAACAAACTCTATTTCGCAGGGATTTCTCTCGGAAACAATTCCACAACCGAAACAGGCGTCGCTATTTTGGACAAAAATCTGAAGATTGTCACATTGGACAAGCTTTTTTCCATGGATGATGTGAGGTTCTTTTTGAAGAACTTTGTCGGCAAGCAAAATGCGATTATTAACATCTCTTTGCCCGAAAATCCTTTGATGCTTAACGCAAAGTGGAAGCTTTCCTCCAGACAATATCAGCTTATACAAAGCAACGAAAAGATAAACAAAGACAGCGACTGGATTCAGCGCTATTCAACAAGGGGCTGTGACTGTTTCAGCGAACTGAAAGATCAGGGAATCGACGTTTTTCGATACGACATCCATGAATTGAAGTCATCGATGAGTTTGTCAGGAGTTTACAAAGACCGTTCGCCAATTGACTGCAAGGCTCTTCAATGTGCGTTAAAATTCAAATTGGGACTGAAAGAACTGCCTTCAAATATGATTCCTGTTTCGCAGTTAGAAGCTATTTTGGGTGCCTATTTGGGTGTCATGATGACTTGTGAAAACGGAGAGTATGGCTGCAAAATCCGCGCAAATTATAAAGATATTGAAGTCATCGGGATTGATTTAAAATCATAGCAAATTTTTATGTTTAGGAGTTTTGTGTTGTTATGGAAATTTCCAACATACCCAAACTCTCAACAAAACCTCTCTCCACGCAAAAAAACAATCCTGAATTGACGGGGCGAAAAACTCTGCCGATGGAAACGGACATGTTTTGCCGCAGCAGCGCATCTATGACTAAGAGACACGTGCAGCCATCTTTTAAGGGGTTATTTGATGTATTTAAGAAAAATAATGCTCAGAAAAATACTTCACAAAAAGAAGACGAAAAAATCTACACAAAAGAGAAAGCCAAAAAATATCTCGAAGATAATATGAAAGATTATTTGAGTTTTGAGAAAATCAAAAAAATCATCTCCGAAAACAAAAATATCAAATACTCGCAATCGAATCTGGATATTCTGGCCCAATTAGGGACTATAGCTTTTTCTCATGAGGAATTCAAAACCATTTTGGAGTCCTGCATACTAAAAGACGGGGATTTGAACAAAAAACTTTTTGAACAGATAAACAAAATGGACAAGGACAATTATTTGACCAAATGTATAACAGGTATTGTGCCTCTGAGTCTTGAATATAATAGTCCTGATTGTTTCAATCCCGATGTTATACCGGCTTATTGCAAATTGGTACGAATTAATGCGGATTGGTTTATGACAGAAAACGGCTTAGACCTGATAAAATCCTGCATAGACGCAAATACTATTTTCAACAAAAAAATGTTTGATTTTTTAATGTATCTTAAAGAAAAACAAGGTTCCCAAGCTATCTGGGATTTTACATCCCTTAGCAATGAAATGTTGAATCCTGACGGTACCTTTAACGATACGACCATAGATAGTTCAAAAAAGCTTTTTGACAAAGAAGCAATTAATGTAACAGCCTTAAGGGACGTTATTGCACATATGAAAGACAATAACGGTAAGTTTTTCGAAGAAAGTCTCCATCACATGCCTGAAAGTCTTCCGAAAAATGTGGATAGTTATGTAGTGTCTGAATTTATTAAAATAAGACATAATGCATCTGTCAAAGACGGAAAGTTCAACAAAGAAATCTTTGACTTTTTCAACAAAATAGCCCAAAATTCTATCGGTGAGGCGCATTATGATCATAAATTATCAACTTTTCGAACTATACCTTTTATTATTAAATCGTGTAGTAATGATAACGGTTTTGACCCAAACCTTAAAAGATTTGTCGAAGACAATTGTACACAAAATATGACAAATGAATCATTGATTCAATTCAGAAACTTACTTTCAGAACACTTTGCTCAAAAAGATACAAAATCTATAATGCGCTCGATTAACGCCTTCAATAAAATAAGAAATGATGGTTATGACACTGTAAATACCTACAATATAATGACAGCGATAAAAACTCCGAACAATTTCTATCTTGACGAAGGATACGAAGCTATTAAGGAGTTATCCGAAAAATATAAAATAAAGAGGATTGATGTCGCCGATGTCATTGCTTGTTGCAAAGATGGCGAAAGCTTTAGTCCCTTGGTTTATGAATATGCGAAAAAACAAGTTGCTATGTACACGAATCATGGGAAAGGTGAATTCAGCGATGATCACAAGACAACTCTACTGTGCAGATTAAATTATGGGAAGTCAGATGACAAAACTCAAATGGATGAGAAAAAATTGAATGTCATTTCCGATATAAGGTATTATTATTCAGACTTATCCACTGCCAAATCAGTAGAAATTGTTAAAAACTTAGGCTCAAAGCATTTGATTAAAAACTTTGAGTTATTTAAGTCATTGCTTCAAAAATATGACAAGCAAGAACATGTATTAAAAATAATAAAAGCCTGCCAAGATGAGAATGGGGAATTTTCACAGCAAAAAGACGAAACTTTTGAGCGACTCAGAAAGCAAGCATACAAAAATCGCGACAAGCTTAAAATGGCGGATGAACCTCTTTCAAATGAAGACATAGACGAAACTTTCTTTGAAAATATAGGCAAAATCCTGAAAACTACAGAACTAATCGGTGAAAAAGGAGTGATTAATCTTTTTAATCAGAAGCTTGACGGATTTGAGGATTATGTTGAAAAGATTGCTGATTTTTCTGACAAGCTTTACAAAGCCCCGCCCGCAAAAAAAGAACGGGTTTTAAAGCTCATAAACCCCGCACAAAGTGAGGAATACAAAAACATTGAAAAACGCATCGCAAAACTGAAATCAAGCGTAAACCAAAGCAAGCCCCAAAAACTCCTCGATTTGGAAAAGAAAAACGAACCCAAAATCGCAGAGTTGGAAAAAGAGGTAAAGGTTTTAAAACGTCAGCTCATCAAAGATTCGCCCGAATATGAAAAAACAAAAAAAGAAATCAACGATAAAAACAAAAAAATCTCTGCCTTAAAAAATGAACTGAAAACAGAGTTCAAGAATTCTGTGAACGTTTCACCCGAAATATACAAAGAAATAACGGAACTCGAAAACAAAAAACAAGCCCGTATCGACTTCGCCCTAAGAGAGCAAGACAACAAAATCAATGCGATAAATATTCTTGATGTTATCAATTTCGACAAGAAAAAATTCAGAAAAGTTTTTCGTTTCATAAATTCAAAAACACCTGAAGAGCGTGAAGTTTTAAAGGAAAAGCTGGGGAGACTGATATTCAGTTTCATAGACACTCCTTATAACAAAGACACGGCAAAGAAATTGAACCTCACTTCAAATAAATTCTTGAGCAATATTTTTGCGACCGATGAGGACTTCAAAGAAAATTTGCAATCTCTTGTGGAGATTTTAGGGAAAGATTCCGACAAGTCCGTTATTGAAGCATTAAACGGACTTGAACAAAACATAGAAACAAAAAGACAGTTTGCAGAGTTGGGTATAAACTACGACAAATGGGTAAATGCGGACAAAAACTCATACTTAAATGTTTTGGTTGAAACAGATATTGAAAAAGCAAAACAAAATGCCGTTAAAAACCTTGAAAATGACCTTAATGACCCGCTGTTTGAATTTATCCCGCACCAAGAAAAAAACAATTTATATAAAGCATTGGAAAGCGTAGAGATTGAAGTAAAAGACAACAAAGAGATTATTTATGATGGTGATGGTTTTGTAAACTGTGAAAAAACTGTTAAAAAGCTTTATCACAAAGGGCATCCGCTTGAGTTTGACATGCTTTCAAAAGCCCTGAATGCGATTAGAGACGAGTTCAATCAAAATGAATTTTGGTCCAAAGACAGCAACGACGAAAAAATTGATAACGCAAAAGACACGATTTACACTCACATTATAAAAATGAGAATCCCTGAATCAGACAAGGCAAGAGGAATGAAAAATTCCGAATCGGTAAATCTTGAGGTTCACAAAACAGATATGAACAACATTTCACACGCTCTGTTTTTGGGTAATCACGCAAATTGCTGTACTGCTGTAGAAAATACCAATGGCTGGACGGCTCCGAATTACATAAAAAACAAGCTTGTGTCAGGAATTGAAGTAATGGACAAGGATGATTTTGTCGGTAACACAATGTGCTATTTCGCAAGGGTTGACGGAGAGTTATCCCTGATCCTTGACAACATTGAACTAAAAGCTCAATACCAATACAACGATAAAATTCGTGACAAAATAATTGAATATGCAAAGCAACTTCTACACGAAACAGGACAACCCGATATAGCAATATATGCCGGACCTAACAGACATAAAGTGGATTTGAGTAAATATCCTTCAAAATCTTGTGATATTCAAATCATAGGTTCAACAGGCAATGATCAAATATATTTAGACCACGATGCACATTCGCATGTAATTGATGGAGTCGAACAATTCGAGACGATGCTTTACAGACTTGCTTAGTTGCTGAGTGAGAACGATAATTTTTCGAAAAGGATTTTGACGTACTTCCAAAAAATGACTTTACAAAAAAAAATTAGCATGTATTATAATAAATGTTGAAAGACAAAAAACCCGTGGGGGATTAGCTCATCTGGTAGAGCGCCTGCTTTGCACGCAGGAGGTGAGCGGTTCGATCCCGCTATCCTCCACCATTTTAAAAGTCACCGTAAGGTGGCTTTTTTATTGCGTTTGAGGCGGTTTTGGTTTTGTGAAAAAACATCCATTTTTGCCCAAAAGGGGACTATTAGGGGACCGGTGAGAAAATTTGTTGATTTTATTTGATTCCCCGAAAATGCTGCAAATCCGGTAAGTGCGATGTGCGGCTTGGTTTTTGAGGATTCTGCAGTTCGTAAATCCCGCAATCCTAACAAAAAAATAGCCGAAAGCTTTATACTATCGGCTATTTCGTAGTTACTGGCAGTTTAGTCTAAATAAACGTGAGCACCATTGATTGTAACCCAACGACCAGCACCTGAACCAGGTGATTTATTCGACTTGCTTGAATTGGACTTTCTGAAAATTCTATTCAGTTTTTCATTTTGAGATTCGTTCATAGCATGAATTTTCGCTCTTATCTCCTCATCAAATTTCTGCCAAGGGGTTTTGGGTTCAACATATTTTCTTGTATCATTAGGATGTGTAATTAGGTCACCTTTTCGCATTCTTTGTACAACTTTTTCGGCAATAATATCGTCCATTTTGCCAGTATTGATGTAATAAATAATTTGTACAGGATTATACTCTTTTCTTATTTCACGTTCAATGTCTCTGCCAATTTTGTTATTCCATTTATCCATATTTTCCTCACCGGCAGATTGTCCCATATTAGTCCTACCATCTTTTTCATGTTTATCACCAATATATTTACTTAAGTGAGCACCACCTTTCAATGCCATATCCACAGAGCCAAAAGTATGTTTAAAGGCATCAGATTCATTATTCCAAGTATCATGTTCTCCTTTGTCAATTTTAAATCCATATATTTTTTGATACTTTTTAGTTTTTGCATAAATTTCAGCACTATATAAATTTGCTGGTGTAGTTCTTTTGTTATTAGTCATTTTAAATATTACCTTTCTTGTTTTATGCTAAAATCTTTTTATGAAGAATTTTAAGCATTTTGTATCACTAAATTTACTGTCACTGATGGGTTTCATCTTTATGACATCAACTCTTATTTTTGTTTTTCTATTCTCCACTCAAACAGTGAATTTCGATTCTCGATATGGTCTATTTAATCTTGCATATCGATATTTCATATTTGTGCTTTTTATCGAAATAATATTATTCTTGTCCGTGCTTATAGAATTTATTTATAATAAATTTAAAAAATTTACCAACAGCACAAAAATAATAAAAATCCCTAAAAAACTTGAACGAATACATGCTACAATGCTATACATTGGCTTATTGTTAGCATTTTTACCATTCGTCTTTCTGGCAATTACGTTCCTTTAAAGTTTGTCATAATTTCCTCCTTAGTTTTAACTAATACACTAAGGCAGAATAAATTTAATCATTAACTGTGTTCAAATATTCTTTCAGTTTCAAAGCTCTTTGCTTAACAATATCGACTTTTAGACCTTTTGATACATTAAGGTACATCGTTTCTTGTTTGTCCGCAAGCATTTTGTTTATCGCTTGAAACTCGTTATTTCTGTAGATATCCCAAGATTTTTGAGAATTCAATAAACTTTCGTAGATTTCTTTGTCCAAGGTCATTTTTAACTCTGACAAAGTCTTTGCAATCTCTTTTTCCCAAGATTTTTGAGCGATATCACTGCACTTGTTCATTACCTGTGTGTCAGCAGTTTTTGCTATACAAGCATCTTCTGCTTTATCAATAGGGTGTATCTTAGTTTGGGCATTTGATGTGCAGCCAACTAAGAATATCAATGATATGAATATTAAAAACAATTTTTTCATAAACTTATTTTACCTTAAAAATTTAAGTGCACATAACAAACAACAAGCTATTACCAAAGGATAATTGCCATAATGTTTATTAGTTGTAAACAAAGACCACCTGGGTCGATGTAGATATCCGCCTGGACTACATAAATGCCTTCACGGAACCTGCCGCTAATCCGTACTTGTGCTCTGTACCTGACAGAACCTTTTCAGGGTCTTTCAACTTTTACACTATACACTATTTTTCGAACTAAAGCAAGCACTCTTGTCATAATACCACTTCCCAAAACCCTTGTCCCACAACCGAAACGATGAAAACATCAGCATAATTTTAAAAAAGATTTATTATTATTCATAGAAGTACAAAAAAGGAGAAATCTATGAATAATACAGAAACAAAAGCCGCTTACAAAAACCTGCAAATTACAAACATTCATGAAGTAATTCCGATTTCAGAAAATTACGAACTCGCTGAAATCTGCTGTGCTCATGAAAACGCAGATGGAGAACTTTTGAAGCTTGAAACATTTTTCTTGAACAAAAACAATCAAATTGTTGCCTATTTTGAAACAAAAAAACCTGTCTTTATTAAACATTTGAACAACAATTGTGAGAACTTGTTCGCTTTAAATTATTTCATCAAGAAATACAGAGAGCCGTATAAGCTTATCAGAATTGAAGAAGATGGCACACAGACCCTTCTAAATGAATATGAAAATATTGAGTTCGAAATTGAAGACAACACTTTTGCCGTAGAAAAGAACAACCTTTGGGAATTTATCGATGTTGAAGGCAACTAGATAAACAATCCACAGAATGACAGACGCTGTTCTTTC
>CAZIVG010000083.1:0-7402 GCA_964542595.1 uncultured Muribaculaceae bacterium
CGCAGGAGTAATTCATTGCTTCTGCAATGTGCTTAAGTTCGTGACTTTTGTTAAGTTCATCGAATTTTGATTTTCCGATTTCTGCTTCAAGAAGGTTGTGTCCGAGAGAAATGTGATCTTCTCGTTTATTTTTCTTGTACCATTGCTTAATTTTAGATTGTGCAAGCTTTGTTACGACAAAATTCAACCAATCGATTCTCGGTGCAGGGGTTTTTGACGTCATAATTTCAACAATATCGCCGTTGTAAAGCTTTGTGCTTAGTGGACAGATTCTTCCGTTTACGAGTGCGCCTGTAATTCTAAAGCCGACGTCAGTATGGATTCTGAATGCGAAATCAACGGGGGTTGCATCTTTGGGCAGGTCGATAACGTCACCCATTGGAGTGAATGCGAATACTTGGTCAGAAAACAGATCCAATTTTACGTTTTCGACGTACTCCGTAGCGGAGGCCACGTCTTTTTCCATTTCTGCGAGTTTTCTCATCCAGGAGAATTGGATATCATTGTCATTCGCAGCTTTTTGTGAACCTTTTTCTTTATATTTCCAGTGTGCAGCAACCCCGTATTCTGCAACCTGATGCATTTCATGTGTTCTTATTTGGACTTCAATGGGTTTTGATTTGGGTCCCAAGACAGAAGTATGCAAAGACCTGTAGAGGTTGCTTTTCGGCATTGCAATGTAGTCTTTGAATCGACCCGGAATCGGCTTGAACTGTGAGTGGATTATACCCAAAACCTCGTAACATTCGTTGATTGAGTTCACGATAACCCTTACTGCTGAGATGTCATAAAGCTCGTGAAATGCGATGTTTTGGCGCTTCATTTTTGAATAAATAGAATAATAATGTTTTGAACGTCCGGAAATAGCCGCTTTGATTTTGTGCTGTTTCAGCATTTGTGCTATTTTTTCGACAAGAACCTGTATTGTTGCGTCTCTTTCAGCTTTTTTTAAAGCAACAAGCTGTGCAATTTCAAAATACTTTTCAGGATTCAAATATCTAAGCGACAAATCTTCCAACTCTGCTTTGATTTTCCCGATACCGAGTCTGTTAGCCAAAGGTGCGAATATATCCAGAGTTTCTTGTGCTATTTTTTGTTGTTTTGCGGTTGCCATATAGTTCAGCGTACGCATATTGTGCAAGCGGTCAGCGAGTTTGAGAAATATGATTCTGACATCATTCGCCATTGCGATAAACATTCTTCTAAAGTTTTCGGCCTGTCTTTCTTCTTTAGATTTGAATTGGAATTTGCTGAGTTTTGTGACGCCTTGAACAAGATTCAAAACATCATCCCCAAATTTTGCTTTTATTTCGTCAGGGCTGGTTGTGGTGTCTTCAATAATGTCGTGAAGCAATGCCGCAACAATTGTGTGTTTGTCCATCATTAAGTCGGTGAGGATTTTTGCGACTTCAACAGGATGGATAATGTATGGCTCTTCGCTTATACGGTATTGCCCTGCGTGAAGTTTTGCCGCAAAAATAAACGCCGCTTCGACATCTTGGATGTCTTTTTCCGGTCTGTTTTGGGCGTTGAACATTTCTTTCAGCGGTTCAAAAATGCTAAAATCAGGACCTTCTTCGATTTCTTCTTCAAAATTATTTATAATTGTGTTTTCATCACGTTCATTGTCTGCCATAGTAAAGTATTGTACACTTTAAAACAGTACCGCACAAGGGGTAGAGCATGGGAAATTTTTATCAGGAAAAAGACGGAATATTGATTTTGAGGATTAAGGCAGTGCCTAATTCTTCAAAAAACGAAATTTGTGAGATTTTTGAAGATGCTTTACGAGTGAAAATCAAGGCTCCGGCTGTTGAAAACAAAGCTAATGAAGAGTTGGTCAAATTTTTTGCAAAATCTTTAAAACTTCCAAAATCATCTGTGTTCTTGAAATCGGGGGGCACATCAAAGCACAAGACACTTTGCATAGAAAACTGTACTATTGATAAATTTAGGAATATTTGTGTTAATATTGATTTATGAATTACTAGAAAAGGGAAAATTATGATAACTACAGCATTATGGGTAATACAAATTATTTCGGCACTTTTGTTGATTCTTTTGGTTATAATTCATTCACCGAAAGGCGATGGCATCGCAGGCATAGGTAGTGCTTCCCAGGTTTTTTCTTCTCAAAAGAATGCCGAATCAGGTTTGAACAAGCTTACAATGTGGGTTGCGATTGTTTTCTTTGTTACAACCTTCATCACAGGGTTCAATCTTTTTCACTAGACTTATTTAAACATTGGCGAGTCTTTTGTAAATTCGCTGTTTTTTGATGTCTTCGCTTGAGGATTGCTTTGAAATCCGTTGAATTTGTTCGGATTAAAAACACTAAACGGATAAATTTCTTCCGGTTTCAAAGCTGATTCAGCTTCATCAATTGCAATTTGGATTTTGTTCCTATTTGGTGCTTTGAGGTTTTCAACCAATTTTTTAAGATTTTCAAGAACTTCTTTCTTTTCTTTTTCAGTATTTCTATTCATTATTTTTTTGTAATATTTAACAACCGTCTTATCAATTAGATTAAAGTTTTCAATCTCCATTTCCCCCATGTCTATAACTCTTTCTGCTACAGTGTTTGCTGCGTTTGAATAGGCATCAGTTCCTCTGAGGCCAATATTTGTTAAATTGACTTTTTTGTTACCGGCTGTAGTGTTTCATCAGCGAATGGAGAGAGGCTGTCGAGGTTGAACATATCAGATTTGTTGAAGTCTGTCGGTTTCATTGAATGCCCGAGCTTGTTTTGTATATATGCATGAGAGTTTGCTTCAGCATTTGCTCCGTGCATGCGATTCATTCCATCTTTTAATGCATACAAACGTTTTTTGTCATACACGAAATTTTGTTGATTAATTATATCTCTATAGTTTTTTACAGCTGATTTCAATTCTGCTTTTGTTAAATTGGGGGATCTGGCTTTAAACAGAGACCCTACTTCATTGTTGTTGAATTTTCTCATACAATTTTAAATCATTTCCAAAACCATGCCTTGGAATTTATTGTCGATTTGTTCATCTTTGTACAATTTTAGAACGCTGTCTTTAAAAACTTTTTTTCCTTCTCTGTCTAAGAACTCAATCTTGTATCCGTAGCCAAAAGCTCCATCATCAATATAGGACAATTTTACTTTCGTGTTTTTTGGCAGAATTGAGTGCATAGATTCTTTTATTTGTTCAGCAGCTTCGTTATATTTGCTATTTACTACTGTTTTCGGCACGAGTGTGTTCATAATTTTTCAGACAATTTTATCGGATTCATCGATTTGTTTTTCATCTCAGCAATCAACTTTGATTTTGGCAGCACTGTATTACTTGCATATTCTAGCCTGATTGTTTCCAGGCTTCTCAACGATTCTGCTGCTTTTGCTTCGCCTCTTATTAATTTTCCTATTCATACACCACTGAAAGACACAAGAGTTTGTCCTATAAATCTACCATGCTCTATTAAAAACAAATGGTTTTTAAATATTGCTTAAATCGAAAAAACTCTTTCAATGTTTCTGGCGAATCTGACAATAGGTTTTTCTTCGTACCAGTTGATTGAGTCAACTAGGATGGTTTTGCATCCCAAAATCTTGCCGAAAAGTATGTCCGTCAATGGTCTGTCTCCGACCATTACCATTGATTTTATATCGATGCCGTTTTCATTGAGGAAAGTTTTTGAAACTTCTGTCAATGGTTTTCTTGCATGAGGGATTACAGGGAAGTCAACCTGTTGCATTGCTTTTTGGATATATTCCATATCTTGATTATTCGAAATTATCATAATCGAAAAGTCTTTTTTCAGGTTTTCAAAAAGTTGTAGAGTCTCTTGTGAAAACTCTCCCGATTTTGACTTCATAACAGTGCTGTCCAAGTCGAAAGCTATAACTCTTATTCCGTCTTCTCTCAGTTTGTCATAGTCTATTTCAAAAACTGTTTTTGCTTTTATATCAGGTCTTACAATCATATTAATCCTATCTTACGTTTTTTATTCCGATTGTTCTTGCCAATGCATATTTGTGATTTGAAGGTTCTTTTGAGAGTTCTACATAAACCTCGTCGTTCGTGTTTCCGACTTCTTTTGCTTCATTCAGGGTAACATTGTATATTTTTTCGACGACAGTTTCAAAACATTCATCGGGAGTGATAACTTCAATTCTGTCATTCAAAAGTATTTTGTTCTTGATTTTAACCTTGTAAACATTTTTCTCTTCTTTTTGAGATTTATCCCAGAATTCAAACAAGAAATCTGAACCGGCAAGCCCTTTGGATACATCATAGCTGTAGCCTTCGTGATCTTGTTCATCGAGGTAAAAACCCGTTGTGTAACCGCGGTTTCCGATTTTTAAGAGTTGTTCAAATTGTTTTTCAGGATCGACTTTTTCGCCTTTAAAATAGGAATCAATCGCATTTCGGTAAGCTTTGGCCACGGCGGAAACGTAATAAAGACTTTTCGTTCTTCCTTCGATTTTGAAAGAATCTGCACCGGCTTCTATCAATTTTGGTATGTAATTAATCAAAGCGAGGTCTTTAGTGCTTAGGATGTGGGTACCTTTTGCTGTTTCTTCTATTTCAAAATATTCGCCCGGGCGTGTTTCTTCAAGAAGCTTATATTTCCAACGGCAAGGCTGAGAACATCCGCCATGGTTTGCTTTTCTTTCGCCTTGTGTCATGTAGTCGCTCAAAAGGCATCTTCCAGAGAACGAAACACATTGCGCTCCATGGACAAAAACTTCCAGTTCAACATCCGGCACATTTTTTCTTATTTCTGCGAGTTGTCTAATCGACAATTCTCTAGCCAGGATGACCCTTGAGGCACCGAAATCTCTCCAGAATTTTACTGCTTCTGAGTTCAGTGTATTTGTTTGGGTGCTGATGTGCAAATCGACGTTGGGTAATTTTTGTTTTAGTACATTAAGAATCCCGAAATCGCTTACTATGAGTGCATCAGGCTTTGCGTCTTGAATAATTTCAATATTTTGATGAAGGTTATTTATGTCTTCATCGTAAGCATAAATATTCAAAGTCATATAGACTTTTTTATTATAAGAATGGGCAAGCGCGATGGTTTTTTTTAGGTTTTCGGCTGTAATAATTTCGCCTTTTCTCATAGAGCGCAAACTAAAATCCACCATACCCATGTAAACTGCGTCAGCACCATAATTTATTGCGTAATCCAGTTTTTCGATGTTGCCTGCCGGCAATAATAATTCAACTTTTTTATCCATAATACTTTTATTTTATTACAAACATCAGTTTTTTCTGATTTTTTCTTTAAATTTTCTTATTGCTGATCCTATTTTAGTTCCGTAATAGTTTAAATTGAGTTTTTTGTTCAAGTTGACATTTTTTTGTTCATGTATGTATTTAAATTCAAGCAATTTTTCGAGTTCTTGACATTTTTCATCAATATCTACATCGAAAGCGTTTAATTTCATGTATATTTCGCCGGACTCTTTGAAATCAAGTTTTGTATAAAAATCTATGCAAGATTTCCCTCGAGGTTCTGCGAGGCTGGGAGAAAGTATGATTGATGATTTATTGCTGCGTGCGGCAGACTCGAACATTTGTCTGGCAAGTGACAATCCGACATGCTTTTGTTCTTTCCCTGCCCTTGTTGTCCAGGTTGCTAATGCTTTCACTTCAAGTTCATTGAATCCTTTATTTTTTGTTTGTATAATCCCGCATGGTCTGTTTTTAAAGGTTGCTAGTATTGTATCGTGGGCATATTCCAAATTATTTACCGCATATTTGATGATTTCTTTCCACTCATTGAATCCTGAATAGCTTGTTTCATTTGGATAAAGTTTTTTCAAATCCAGTTTATTTAACATTTTTTTTAGAAAAGGCATGTCACTTTCACTTAGCTTATAAAGTGTAATTTCATTGCCTTTTGCTTTCATACCTGCGACTTTAGATTGTATTTTTGCAATCGGTAAAGCTTTGAAAGAGGTTGTATTATTTTTTTTGTGAGCGTATGTTTTTATTTCCATGATTATATTTCTTTTTTTACTTTTAAGTTCAAAAAGCATAAATTTTGTTATTTATATTAATTTAGTATTTACATAATTTAATAAAATCCTCATCAAATAGATTTTATCAGGATTAAAGGCTTGAAATCAAAAATCAAGCGTGTTAATATGACAACACGTGTTACAAAAAATTTATGCGAAGGTGGTGAAAACTAAATGCCAGAAGTTAAAGTCGGTGAAAACGAAAGTATTGAAAGCGCTTTAAAAAGATTCAAGAAAAAAATCCAAAAAGCAGGAATTTTGTCTGAAATCAAAAGACGTGAAACTTACGAAAAACCAAGCATAAAAAGAAAACGTAAATCTGAAGCTGCTCGTAAAAGAAGAGTTTAAGACGAGTTCAAATCAGATAAAAAGTTTAAAAGGACTGTTTTCACAGTCCTTTTTTAATGTTGTTAATTTCCGCCTCTGGCAATATTTTCCATTGTACGGAATATTCTTTCAGTCATTTCCTGAATGTAATCACTTGAAACGACACCGTTCATAACGATATCAGCAGACTGCATTGCAGGCCTGATATATGTTTGAGCCGTTGTGTTTACGTTCTCAAACTGCATATCGGCAGCGAGTCCTGTTTTACCTCTGGATTCGGCTCTTCTGTACCATCTGTCTTTTATTATATCAAAGGGGGTGAAAACATAGACTTTCACGTCCATTATGTCCCTTATTCCTTCGTTAAGAACATAAAGTCCTTCATTTACAATGATCTGAGCGGGTTTTTTCAAAACACCATGTGGGAAACTTTCACAAGTTGTGAAGTTGTAATCAGGGCTTCTCACCGCAGAGCCGCTTTTTAGTGAAATCAAATGTTCTTTCATCAGCGAAAGGTTGATTGCTTTTGGGGTATCAAAGCTGAATCCCTTAGCGAAAAACGCCTCATAACTACCCGCTTCGGCGAGTTCTTTAGACATGTCGTAATAATAATCATCACAGCACACAATCGTGTACAAATCGGATTTTTCCTCTGCGATACAAGAACGAATTGCGTTTTGCACGAAAGTTGTTTTCCCTGAAGCAGATTCTCCTGCGATCCCTATGAGAAAGCGAGTGTCCGGCTCATTGAGCGCACGTCTTGCGATATTGAAAATGACTGACTCTTTTACATTAATAAAAAGAGGATTTTTTTGTTTTTTGTCTTCTTCCAGAATCTTTTTTACACTTTCAACAATTTTCACAACGATAGGAAATGTTGATGCCTGATTTTGGTCGTCTATATTTGATTGTGTTGTTAGTTGCATTGATTAACCCCATTCATAATAATTATATTAGAATAAAAGAAGATAAATTCCCATACTGTTGTTTAAAATGTAAAAAAAATTAATGTTGCTGATATCAATGAATATTATTAAGAGGTTGTTATATATTTTTTCCTAATATGCGGTCAACTGC
>CAZIVG010000084.1:0-7339 GCA_964542595.1 uncultured Muribaculaceae bacterium
TTTATTGTGGAGAGCTTCCTTATAACGATTAGTAATTTTTTTAAGTTCTTCTATTTTTTGTTCTATCTTTGTTATAGGTTCTTCAAATTCCAATTTCATATTGCTCGTTCCCAATAGTCTAAAAGTTACTTTAAGCGAGATTAACGCTTATGAATTTTTAATATCTTAGCCAGCGTTTCTTTCAACTCATCGCGCTTGGTTATTAAATCGATTTGACCATGTTTCATCAAATACTCTGCGGTCTGGAAATCAGCCGGAAGTTTTTGTCTGATTGTTTGTTCGATTACGCGTCTGCCCGCGAAACCGATTCTTGCTCCTTGTTCAGCAATGATAATATCGCCGATGGTTCCGAAACTGGCAGTAACCCCGCCATAAGTCGGGTCTGTGAGAATGTTGATGTACAAAAGTTTTTCTTCATTCAGTCTCGCAACGGCGCAGCTTGTTTTCGCCATTTGCATTAATGAAAGTGCGCTTTCCTGCATTCTTGCACCGCCTGAAGCAGTTATTGTAATTACAGGGATTTTTCTTTTCAAGGCTTCTTCAATAATCAAAGTGACCTTTTCTCCGACAACGCTTCCCATCGAACCACCCATATATTCAAAATCCATGATAGCGCAGGCGATTTCTTCTCCATCAACTTTACCGATACCTGTCACAACAGCATCGTTAAGGTTTGTTGATTTTTTCGCCTTAACCTGACGGTCTTTATATGACTCAGTGTCAAAAAACTCCAAAGGATCAGACGGGGAGATATTCTCATAACATTCCTCAAAAGTTCCTTCATCGAAAAGTTGTTCGATTCTTGTTCTCGCATTGATTCTGAAGTGATATCCGCACTGGGGACATACCATCATGTGGCAATCTAATTCTTTTTTTGTTAATTGTGCGTTACAATTGAAGCACTTAACCCACAATTTACCAATACTTTCGTCTATTTCCGCACTCGCAGGACGAGCCGCAATTTGTTCTTCTTTTCTGGTTTCAAACCAATCTTTTAGAGTCATTTGGAATTATTCCCCTTGTCGCTTATGGTCTAATTTTTCTATATTATACTACAAATTCAAAAGAAACAACCTACACTTACATTCCCGGAGGTCTTATCAAAGAAGGCTGAATCATTGTTCCGTTAGGCATCACGTTGAAGCCCGGGTTGTAGTCTGAATAGTCTTTGACAGAACGATTCATCGGGTCTGATTGTTTTTTCTTTTTTTCTTCTTCTGCTTTTTTCTTTTGAGCAACAGAGCGCTCTTTTTCTTTTTTGTCGTGCTGGCCCATCGCTTGAGGATCGTTCAAAATTAAACGTTTAAACTGAACATCCGAATTCTCTGTTCCAACGTTCATAATCACACCCATCGAGGCATTTTGTCTATAAATATCGTATCCGATTAAAAACTTCATATCATCGGGACCGACGGCAAAATAAATCCTGTTTTCCTGGAACATATTGCCGTTAGGAGTATCATCGGACAATACGATCGTACCTGCATACATCAAGGTCAAATATCGAGAAATCCTCACCGATTCACCAAGAATAATGCTCGACTTACCGTAGTAGTATTTGTCAAAATTCATTGGAGAATCTCCAGCCTGCGCCCCTTGGAAATATCCAAGATACTGCTGCCATGACTTGTACTGTGTACGAACGAAAGGACCTGCTCTCAAAATCCCCTGAGTACCGCCCGTCCCATATAGAGAAGCACTCGTCTGTACAGTCAAACCCGCCTCTGCAGCGAACTTTTTCTCAGGATTTTTATAGGTAAAAAATGATTTAGAAGACTGAGTCTGCCACGAAACTTTAGGAGTGGAGAACGTTCTGTTCCAATCGTTGTAGAAGCCGCCTGTGAACCTGTTGTGGAAGCTTATACCCAAGTCTTCAATATCATAGGTCTTATGGTGAATAAGTTGAGCACCGTATTTAGGCATTCTTCCACCTAAAAACCAGTTATCCATGTAAGAATGCAAGCCATAAACCATTCTCAAATTATCGGTAAATTCCTGTTCACCTTTGATCACAATTTTGCTTCTTGAAGTTGCATAACCAAAATCAGTACTGTTTTTATCTGTTGAAAAGCGTCCGATTGCACCAAAACCAATATTTTTGTCGTAGGTCAGAGCAGGACCGAGTTTCAAAGTAGAAGAATTAGGAGTTTGGAAAACATAACCTGGAGACACAAAAGCACCGATATTTCTCAACGAACCCAATTCAAGCATGTTTGTTTCAATGTATTGCTGCTCTTTATCTGTGTATAACTTTATTTTTCCAGCACTCGCAATTTTTGTATCTTGGATATACAAATCTGCGTTTTTCAGAGTCGCAATATCTCTGTCTTTATAGCTGTCAATAACAATTGTTTTAGCTTTTAAGCGCCATCTGTTGTCGTATTTTTCTTGAAAGTATAGTTGTTTGGGAATTGCTTCTTCCAGCAAAGGATTGTGAAAACCCATAACAGGCCTTGAACACATTGTATATTGGGTTTTATCGTTAAAAGTCACAGTTCCGTCGAGAGCCTCTGTTTTTGCATCATAGACAATTCCTGTTTTTGCTCTTATTTTTATAGCCATGTGGTTCAACACCGGGGCATTCATTAAAGCGTTGTTATCGTTCAAATCAACTTGGATAAAATCTCCGTTGATTTTTTGGCCTTCCTTAACCAAAACAACATTTCCATATCCTTTGACGTAGTTTGTGTCGTGATTAAAGATAATTTTATCCGCGAACAAGACAGAATTCTCGCTCGGGAAAGTTACTTTTGCGCTGCCTACAGCCTCAAATTCGTGCCTTTCAGGGAAGTATTCTATCGTGTCACTGTCAACAAGAACATCTGTAGTACCTGTTTTAGCGTCTGCATTATCTTGAGAAGGTTCTTTTTTAACCTTCTCAGCCTTAGAAAAGAATTTTTTATTTTTTGAAGCATTTTCAGCATCATCGTGTAAACTTTTATCAGAAACTTGTTTTTCATTATCATCCGACAAAGCTTTCTCGACGTCTTTTTCGACAGATTCAACCGAATTTGTGTCCTGAGGAATATCGAAAACCTCCGCCGCAAAAGCACCTTTTGAGAAAGGGCTTAATATCATTAATGTAAATAAAGTGATGATGATTTTTTTGTTCACAAAAATACCTTTTTATTTGTTAAATATAATTCAACGGATTTTGCGGTTTTCCGTTAACCCTGACCTCAAAGTGAAGGTGAGGTCCTGTGCTGTAGCCCGTAGAGCCTTTATACCCGACAACCTGTCCTTTAAGAACAGTTTCACCTGCATTTACAATATAACCTGACATGTGTCCATACAAGGTAGTCGTGGGGTTTCCATTGATGACACCGTGGTCGATAATGACGACTTTTCCATAACCGCCATACCATCCGGAGTAGATAACTTTGCCTGAATTTGCGGCTCTGATTTTTCCTCCGTTTATTCCTCCGATATCGATGCCCGAGTGATAGATTCTGGATTTGAAAATCGGATGAACTCTATAACCGAATGGAGATGTAATCGGCCCCGCAATCGGTTTCATAAAACCTGAAACAACTTTCACGGTTGTTCCTTGTGTATTACGATTAATCATTTTACTCAAAGCTTCAGACTGTTTTGCGAGTTCTCTTTCTGCTTTTTCGTAATATGCACGGTTCGTTCTGTATCTTTGGATTGAGTTTTCACTTTGATTAATCGCACCTTGAATGTATTGCTGTTGAGCGTTAATGTTTTTTATTGAATAAGCGATTACAGTTTTTTGTTGTTCAATCTGATTACGCAACATCGCTATTCTTCTGGATTTCTCCTTTAGGTAAGCGAGTCGTTTTTTATCTTTTTTCGTAATTATGTTTTGATAATAAATTCTATCGAGAAAAGTGTTGACGTCAGTCGTTGAAAGCAAAAGCTGGAACATCCCTTTTCTTTGTTTTTTAAAAATCTGTCTGATTCTATTCCTTGACTGAAACTCGGTCGTGGAGTAATCCTGCATAGTTTCATTCAGATTTCTTTCGGCCTCTGAAAGCTGAGTTTCGGCGCTTTGGTATTGTTTTTTCGTTGTAGTCAATGTTTTTTGAGCGCTTTCAAGCTTCTGCTGATTTTTATAAAGCTTGTTCGTTTCAAGCGTTTCGAGTCTTTTCAGTCTGAGAACTTTTGCATGAGTCTCTTGTCTCTTTTTTTCTATGTGATTTTGTGAACAAAATGCACTTTGTGAAAAAGAAAATAATAAAACTGTTATGAAAAACGCCTTCAATAATAGGCCATATTTACTTATTGTATGTGCGTTTCGCGACATATGCTTATCCTAAATTTCTCCCCGTTGAAGGAAGGTATATTTCAACTATTCTTCCGTCTCATTTTATCTTGAAATGAATGCAATCAATATAGGCGCAAACATAAATAATAAAAAGGAAACAGCAATTATTCCTACGATAATTTTTTGATTTTTTCTAAAAAATTCCATGAATATTCCCACAGTCTTCTAATCTAGTGTCACGAAATTTTCTCGGACATTCTATACTAATATTTTACATGCAAAATATATCTTTTACAAGAATTGTTAAATTTTTATCTTTACAACTGCTTTTTTGACATAACTTGGTTCATTAACGCAAATACAAGGCATGTGTGCATCTTCGGGCAAAAAGACTACAAAATCGCCTTCTTTGGCGTGAACAAATTCACCGCAACCCTCAAGAAAAACTATATCATTTTTTTCATCATAAAAAGTTACAGGTTTGAAATTTCTAACATCGCCATACCCCAAACGCTCTTCGCCTTTGATAATGAACTGGATATCAGCATATTTTTCATGCGCCTCAAATTTGCCTTCTGACAGAAGTTTTGATGTGTAGTCCTGAACAGATACAAAAATCTCATCCCCGTCAATTTCATATTTTCCGTTTTCAAGGTTTTTGAGGTCAGTGTTTTTTAAAAATGCAAAACCTTTCAGGAATTTCTCTCCAAGATTTTCATAACAATCAAAATTTTCTATATTATCAAAAATCATTCTATACCTCCCTTAATTATTTTTAACATAGATTATAGCAAAATTTTATTTTCTGTGCTTTTATATGAATGAGTTTAAACGAAATTAAGAAAAATGCTTTCACCAATTAGCCAAAAAACAAAACACAATGTATTCAGTTCATTCCAAAACACATCTCACACAAAAAATGTGTATTCGACTTTAAAATACAAAAGAAATCACAGAGTGGAAGAACCGGATAAAAAGACAAAAGCCCTAATTGCGACAGGCTCGGTTGTCTCAACAATTTTGCCAATGATTTATTCCGCAAAAAAGCACAAAACGAATCTGCTAAATATTCCTTATCATCTGACAGAAATCTTGACACTCAGTGCTGCTAGCATTGGAGGCGGGGTCTTGACAGGGTTGGCTGTTGACAAAAAAACAAGTAAAAAACATAAAATCAATGAAGGTGTGTTTCAATTCATGAACGCAACCATACCGACAATGCTTGTCGGCGGAGCGATGAAACTCATTGAGGACAACACAAAATACAAAAACTCAACACCGGTTAAAATTGCCGCAATAGCAACAGGACTGATTGCAGGAATGCCTTTGGCTGCTTGGCTTTCAAACATCATTAATGACCCCAAAGATAAAGAACCGGACAGAAAACTTTCTTTAAAAGATTCTATTATAAATATGGATGACGCACTCGGAGCGCTGGTAATTGCAAAAGTCCCTGTTTTCGGACTGGACAAACTGCTTCCGGCAATTTTTGCATGGTGCGGCTACAGAGCAGGGCAAAGTAACTAAAAAAAAGACTCTTCAAAAATCAAAGAGTCTAGTCACATGCATAATCTAAACATTGCTATGTTTAGAAATTTTTTCTGGCTTTACCACTGGATAAAGACAATCCCTGAAGACCCATTGCCGCCAACGCCTTTTATATCAGAAGTGGCAGATCCTCCGCCACCTCCGGCACCGGCCCCAAGAAGCTTATTAAACAAAGCTATTTCGGACCCGTCTGCAAAAATAGGGCGTGTTCCGCCATGGACGCTATTATTATCCACATAGCCATTGTCCGCTACTTTAGAAAAACCTCCTGCTCCGCCTTCAGGCTTTTTAGTAGGGTTAATATTCGCAAGTTCTCCGTTTGCACCAATGATATCGCCGCCGGCAACCGAAGAATAATAGGTCGCGGGGTCATCTAGATTAATTTTTACTGCACCAGCACCGCCTGCTACCTCTGGATAATTTTTCAAATAAGTTGATGAACCCGAATCTGCAGGAACAACTATAGTTGGAGAAAATGGACTTGAAATGATTTTCTCATAAGAACCGCTGCCCCCCTTACCCGGAAAAGCAAGCGTTTTTTGAGGAAGTTCTGCAAACGGAATTTGCAAAACAGCTCCGGCCTTTCCACCAAGACCGCCATATTGTTGTTTCCATTTGATGGCAACTACACCTCGTCCACCCCAACGCGCGTTGCCAACACCGCCGCCTTCACCGCAGCCGCCTGAACCAAAGGGAAGACTTTGGTTTTCGTATTGACTTATCGCAAACTTATCCATCAACGATTTTGTCATACCCGGATTTCGGTTCGGCCTGCTTTGACTACTGCTGTTTGCAGTCGCCTCTGCTTTTTTATTCCAATTGTCATCGTAATAATATGCACCTTTTTTTTCATACTCGAACCACTTACCTCTTTCCCCGATTGAACTTAGATTCAATTTTAAGCCACTACCGGAATATGAATAGCCTCCGGGGTTGCCTGACCTTCCGAGAACATCTTGGGCTGTTCCTTTCGAAGAACATTTATGACTATCATAGGGCCTGTTATAAATTTCATGATCACCAATATATTCATTTTTGTAAAATCTACACTCGTTTGTTCCGTCATAATCAACAGAAGCACCGCCTCCGCCACCTTGTGCATATAACTCAAAAGAGCTGCCTTTAACCCAAGAATCGTCACCATGTTCACCATGCTGGTCACCATCGCTGCCATGGGCTCTTCCGGATTGGCCTGCAGTAAGATTAACAATATCGTCTTTCTTGAGTCCGATTCCTTCTGTAACCAATAAACCACCGGGAGATCCCGTAACACCGCAAGGCCATTCAGTAGCTTTGCCGCAAGTTCCGTCTACAGCACCGCCACCTCCGCCTGCACCAAGCACCAGAAATTCATAAGAACCATCCGAGGGAGCTTTAAACGAAGAAACTGTTTCGGTATAAAAAGCAAAACCGTTTTTCAATGCGCCCATCGCACCACCGCCGCCACCACCGACAAGAGTAACTACAAAGTTTTTTGACTCCGGAGGAGGGTTGAATATACAACCATGACGCTCTTCTGTTTCATCATAGATAATAGACCCGTCATAGCTTCGTCCATCCGTA